>JBIIJX010000049.1:0-12831 GCA_044233495.1 Candidatus Nanopelagicales bacterium | reverse complement strand
CGTGAACGCCGTGCTAGCCCTCACGTACGTCGTGCCGGCGGTGGCGGTCGTGACCGCACGGTCTCCGCGCACGCGCGGCATCGCACTGGTGGGATACGCCTCCGGGGTGGCGAGCCGCACTCTGGTGGCGCGACGCACCGGCGAGCGCGTCATGCCCGACGTCCTGGCCCACCCGGCATCCATCGCGGCCTTCGTCGTTCTGAACGTGATGTCCTGGCAGCGTCACCTGAGGGGGACGAACAGGTGGAAGGGACGCTCCGTCGTGCCTGCAGGACCGGACACCGTGCGATGAGCCGCATACTCGTGGTCGGTGCCGGGGCCGGTGGTCTCGCTGTCGCCGCACGACTGGCCGTTCGCCGTCATGAGGTCACGATCCTCGAGCAGGCCGACCGCGTGGGCGGGAAGCTCCACACGTACCGGCGCGAGGGATTCGCCTTCGACACCGGTCCGAGCCTGTTCACCCTGCCCGCGGTGTACCGCGACCTGTTCCTGAAGACCGGAGGCCCACTCGAGGACGCCGTCGACCTCCAGCCCGTCGAGCCGGGCTTCGGCTACCACTTCGCCGACGGCAGCAGTGTCGTCGTTCCAGGGGTCGACCCGGCCCGGGCTGCGCGTGCCTTCGGCGAGGCGTTCGGCGGATCCGCGGCTGACGACTGGCTGCGGCTCATCGAGCGCGGCGGCCAGATGTGGCGACTGACGCGCGAGCCCTTCCTGCAGTCACCGCTCGACGGCTGGCGCACCCTGCTGAAGGTCGCCTCGCCATCAGCCGTGCGCACGGTGGCACCGCGCACGACTCTGCGGGAGCTCGGCCGCGAGTACCTGGCGGACCCTCGCCTGCGTCAGGTGCTCGACCGCTATGCGACGTACTCGGGCTCGGACCCTCGTCGCGCTCCTGCCGTGTTCGCCACCATCCCGTACATGGAGCAGACGTTCGGAGCCTGGCACCTCGGTGGCGGAGTCGGGACGCTCGCCGACGCCCTGGCGAAACGCTGCGACGAGCGCGGCGTCGACATCAGACTGGAACAGGACGTCGTCGAGGTCGTCGTGCGCGATGGGCGGGCCGCCGGAGTGCGTCTGGCCAGCGGCGAGGTCTGCGACGCGGACATCGTCATCGCCAACGCCGATGCCCATCACCTGTACCGCGACCTCGTTCGCGACCCGGCGGCCCGCAAGCCCGCTCGAGCCCTGGACAAGGCGACACCGGCACTGTCCGGATTCGTCATGCTTCTTGCATTGCGCGGTCGAACGTCCGGAATCCACCACCACAACGTGTGGTTCCCCGCCGACTACGACGGCGAGTTCGATGCCATCTTCGGCCCGACTCCCCACGCGCCACAGGACCCCGCCATCTATGCGTGCGTGCCCGACGACCCGCTCATGCGTCCTGACGACGGATCCGAGGCATGGTTCGTTCTGGTCAACACCCCGCGCAACGGGGACGGGAGTGCCGGCACCGTCGACTGGTCGGCGCCGGGCGTCGCCGAGACGTACGCGGACCACCTGCTCGCCCTTCTCGCCGCACGCGGCACCGACATCCGCGATCGGATCCTGTGGCGTGAGCTGCGCACGCCCGCCGATCTCGAGCGCACGACGCGATCTCCCGGCGGATCGATCTACGGCTCGTCCAGCAACGGACCCCGCGCGGCGTTCCAGCGACCGGCCAACCGCTCCCCGGTGCCGGGCCTGTTCCTCGTGGGGGGTTCCGCGCATCCGGGTGGTGGACTGCCACTGGTCGGCATGGGGGCGGAGATCGTCGCCGACCTCATTCCGCGCGGCTGACCGCCGGGCTAGCCCGTCAGGGCATCCAGACCGAGTTCCTCGTACACCTCGATCGTCGACCGGGACCGGTTCAGCGTGTAGAAGTGCAGGCCGGGCGCTCCCACGTCGAGGAGTCCCCGGCACATCTCGGCGGCGACCTCGACACCGAGTTCGAGCACGGCCTCGGGATCGTCGGAGATGCTGTGGAACCGCTCGGCGAGATGCGCAGGGAATACGGCGCCGGACAGAGCGGCGAAGCGCTCGATCTGCGCCACGTTCGTGACGGGCATGATCCCGGGAACGATCGGCATCGTGCACCCGGCCGCGGCGGCCATGTCGCGCATGCGCACGTAGTCCTCCACGCGGAAGAACAGCTGCGTGATCGCGAAGTCCGCCCCCGCCTGCTGCTTCATGGCGAGTACGCGTGCGTCGTGCTCGAGACTCTCCGACTCAGGGTGGCCCTCCGGGAAGGCGGCCACGCCGACGCTGAACGATCCGAGGCTGCGCACGAGCTCGACGAGTTCGACGGCGTGATCCAGGCCGCCGGGATGCGGCTGCCATTCGGATCCGAGACCAATCGGCGGGTCGCCGCGCAGGGCGAGGACAGTGCGAACACCCTCGGACGCGTACTGCCCGACGACGGAGCGGAGGTCGTCTCGTGTCGCACCCACGCACGTGAGGTGCGCCACAGGCGTGAGCGTGGTGTCGCGGGCGATCTCCCCGGTGAGTCGGACGGTGCGATCCTGCGTGGATCCACCGGCTCCGTAGGTCACGGACACGAAGGTGGGCCGCAGGGCCTCGATCTCCCGCACGGTCTGCCAGAGCACCCGCTCGCCGTCCTCGCTCTTGGGCGGGAACAACTCGAACGAGAAGGACCGGCGGCCCGAGGACAGCACCGCGCCGAGATCCAGTGCCGCTGCCATGCCCACAGACTACGGGGCGGCGCATCCGACGCCGTGCCCGTAGGCTCGTGGGGTGACTTCCGCTCTCGACGCTGCCGACCTCCGCGCCCGCGTCCAGGGGGTCGTCGACCAGACCATCGCCCGTCAGGCGGAGGCCCTCACCTCGGTGAGCCCGGACCTCGCGCCGCTCGTCGATGCCCTTGCCGCACTGCTCGCCGGTGGCAAGCGCCTGCGGCCCGCTTTCGCCTACTGGGGCTGGCGGGGTGCCGGCGGTGACCCTGCACAGGACGACCTCGCCATGACGGCGGCGGCCGGGCTGGAGTTCCTGCAGGCGTGCGCCCTCATCCACGACGACGTCATGGACGGCTCGGACACCCGGCGCGGGCTGCCCGCGGCGCACCGCCGCTTCGCCGGCGTGCACCGCGACGAGCAGTGGCTCGGCTCGCCGGAGGACTTCGGCGTCGGGGCCGCGATCCTCCTCGGAGACCTGTGCCTGTCATGGGCCGACGAGGTGATCTTCGCGTGCGGCTTCGCTCCCGCGACCATGGCTCGCGCCAAGGCGGTGTACGACGAGATGCGCACCGAACTCATGGCCGGGCAGTACCTCGACCTGCTCGAGCAGGCGCGCGGCGGCGGCTCCGTCGACCGTGCACTCCAGGTGGTGCGCTACAAGTCGGCGAAGTACACCATCGAGCGTCCGCTGCACCTCGGTGCCGCCCTGGCCGATGCGCCCGAGACGGTCGTGGCCGCCTACTCCGGATACGGGCTCCCTCTCGGCGAGGCCTTCCAGCTGCGCGATGACATCCTCGGCGTGTTCGGCGACCCCGAGCAGACGGGCAAGCCGGCCGGCGACGACCTCCGCGAGGGCAAGCGCACGGTGCTGATCGCGACGGCCGTCGAGCGCAGCACGACCGCACAGGCATCCACCATCCGCCGCCACCTAGGTGACCCGGGGCTCGATGCCTCCGGTGTGGCGGAGCTGCGGGCGATCATCACCGACACCGGGGCACTCGACCACACGGAGCGGATGATCGACGAACTGCTCGCGCAGTCCCTCGCAGCCCTGGACTCAGCCCCGCTCGACCCGGCAGCCCACGAGGTGCTGACCGGCCTGGCGCACGCAGCGACACGGAGGACCTTCTGATGCGGACCGTGACAGGACCCACCGACGAGGTCGTGGTCGTCGGAGCCGGGCTCGCCGGGCTCTCCGCCGCCATGCGCCTGGCGGGCGCGGGACGCTCCGTCACCGTGGTCGAGCGTGACTCCATCCCCGGAGGGCGCGCCGGCCGACTCGATGTGGAGGTGGCCGACGGCACCTACCGGTTCGACAACGGCCCGACAGTGCTCACCATGCCCGATCTCATCGCCGATGCCTTCGACTGCCTCGGCGAGGAGATGTCGGACTGGCTCACCCTCGAGCCGGTCGATCCGCTCTACCGCTCCTTCTTCCCGGACGGATCCGTCCTGGACGTGCACTCGGACGTGGATCGAATGGCTGCTGAGATCGAGCAGGTCATCGGGCCGGACGAAGCGGCCGGCTACCGGCGCTATGTGGACTTCGTGTCGAAGCTCTACCGCTACGAGATGAACGACTTCATCGACCGCAACATCGACTCCCCCTTCGACCTGATCACGCCCGACCTCGCCCGGCTCGTCGCGATCGGCGGGTTCCGGCGGCTGACACCCAAGGTCCGGCAGTACCTCAAGGATCCCCGCACCGAGCGGATCTACTCCTTCCAGGCGATGTACGCGGGGGTCTCCCCGCAGGATGCCCTCGCCATCTACGCCGTGATCGCCTACATGGACTCCGTCGCAGGCGTGTTCTTCCCCAAGGGCGGCATGCATGCCGTCCCGTCCGCGATGGCAGCTGCCGCAGAGAAGCACGGAGTGCGTTTCCGCTACGACACCGAGGTCGCGCGCGTGGAGACGAACGGCAAGCGAGCCACTGCCGTGATCACCGTCGACGGCGAGCGCATTCCCGCCGACGTCGTCGTGCTCAATCCTGACCTGCCCGTGGCCCATCGTGACCTCCTCGGCCGTGAGCCGTGGGGCGTCCGACGCCTGACCTACTCCCCGTCGTGCTACCTGCTGCTCGCGGGCTCGTCCGCGCACTACAGCAAGATCGCGCACCACAACATCCACTTCGGACGCTCGTGGTCGGGGGTGTTCGACGAGCTGATCGACAAGCAGCAGCTAATGAGCGATCCGAGCCTCCTCGTCACCAACCCGTCCCGCTCCGATCCCGACCTCGCGCCACCGGGCAAGGAGATCTACTACGTGCTCTTCCCCACCCCGAACCTCGACGCGGACATCGACTGGAACGTCATGGGACCGCGCTACACCGAGGAGGTGGTGCGCACGCTGGAGAGCCGCGGCTACGTCGGCTTCGGTGACGCCATGGAGGTCGCCGAAGTCACGACCCCGCTGGACTGGCAGGCCCGGGGCATGGAACGGGGTGCGCCGTTCGCGTCAGCCCACTCCTTCTTCCAGACCGGGCCCTTCCGACCGGGCAACATGTGGGGCCAGAACGTCGTCTTCACCGGATCCGGCACCCAGCCGGGAGTCGGTGTGCCCATGGTGCTGATCTCCGGACGCCTGGCCGCCGAGCGCATCACCGGCAAGGACGTCGCCTACCGATCCCGGGCGACTCGCTGGTGAGCATGCACACCCGCGAGCTCGACGCGGCAGGAATCACCGACCCCCACCTGCGCGAGTCCTACGAGCGTTGCCGCCGGCTCAACGCCGAGCACGGCAAGACGTACTACCTGGCGACCCTCCTGCTCCCGCCCGCGAAGCGCCCGTATGTCCATGCCCTGTACGGCTTCGCGCGCTACGCCGACGAGATCGTCGACGACCTGCAGTCGACGCTCACCGACGAACAGAAGGCCGAGTGGCTCGGCGAGTGGGGTCAGGGGTTCCTCGCCGACATCGACCGCGGATGGTCAGACGACCCGGTGTGCCGGGCCACGGTGGACACCGTGCACCGGTGGCAGATTCCCAAGGAGCACTTCACGGCGTTCCTGCACTCCATGACGATGGACCTCACCGTCACCCACTACCGCACCTACGAGGACCTGTACGAGTACGTCTACGGGTCAGCGGCGGTCATCGGCCTGCAGATGGTGCCCATCCTGGAGCCCAGTTCGCCCGAGGCATACCCGCGTGCCACCGATCTCGGTGTGGCCTTCCAGCTGGCCAACTTCATCCGAGACGTCGGGGAGGACCTCGATCGCGGTCGTGTCTACCTGCCCCTGGACGAGCTGGCTGAATTCGGAGTCACGCGCGAGGTGCTCGAGCGGCGCGTCGCAACCCCGGAGGTGAAGGCCGCCCTCGCCGGACAGATCGCCCGCGTCCGCATGCTCGAGGAGCGGTCGCGACCGGGCATCGCGATGCTGAGTCCGGACTCCCGCGACTGCATCGATGCCGCGCGGGTGCTCTACTGCGGCATCGTCGACGAGGTGGAGCGCCAGGACTACGAGGTGTTCACCCGACGCGCGAAGGTGCCGATGCGCCGGCGGCTCGCCGTCGCCGGCCCCGCCTGGGTGCGCGCGCGACGGGCCCGGCGCGACCTCGCGCCAGTCGGCTAGCGCGACCGACGCCAGATGGGCGGACCCGCCCATGGCGTGCGCTGGATGCCGCGGCGACCCCACAGGACCCACAGGGCGACGGTGAGCAGGATGAGCGCGAACCCGAACAGCAGATCCTCCACGGGCGCGAACGCGATGCGTCCTTCGCCGAGGAACGGCGGCGGCCCGACCTCCGGCGACGTCTCGCCGAGGATCGCCTCACCGTCGTAGCGCACGACGCCGAACCCGGTGAACATCCCGTTCGTGATGAGCTGGAAGAACAGCATGATCGCGTAGGCGGTCCAGAAGACCCGGCGCGTGACCATGCGGGTGCGCAGCACCCAAAGGTCGGCGAGGACGACGAGGACGACCGATCCGATCGCCAGCTGGGTGTATGTCACGACGCGTCCTCCCCCGGCTGCTCGTCGCCCACGATCCAGTGCGACTTCACACTGCGCACCGCCTCCAGCGTGAGCAGGGACGCGACCGGGATCGCGAGGAAGAAGAGAACCTCGTCCAGGGGGAGGTCGCCGGGCAGGTGGATGCCGAGGATCAGGTCGGGGTCGAACCACCAGTGACCCTGTGCGATCGCATAGACATCCCAGATGACGAAGAGCACGAGGGCCGGGGCGATGGACAGCAGCATGCGGCGCCAGCGCCGGAAGACCCGGGTGCGCAGCGCAATTTCGAGCCACAGGCAGCCGACCATGACGAACGCGAGGATCGCCACGTAGGAGTACTGCCCGAAGCTGAACGAGGTCACGACCGCCATCATGGTGTCGTGGACAACCTAGGGCCACTCCACCACGCGGAGACGGGGGCGACGCTGCGGTCGCCAGAGGTCGCGCGCATCGGGCTGATCGGCGCGGAGTCCTCCGGCAAGTCGACCCTCGCGACAGCCCTGGCCCGCGAACTGCCCGCCTGCGTCGTCGCCGAGGAGCTGCGCACCTTCGTTGAGGAGCGGGGACGTCCTCCGCGGCAGGACGAGCAGCCGCAGCTCATGAGCGCACAGGCGGAGGCGGAGGAGCACGTGGCGGCATCATGCGGTCGGCCGTGGCTCGTGGCGGACCCCGCACCCCTGATGACCGCCGTCTACAGCATCGCGTACTTCGACGACGACGCACTGCTCGAAGCGGGCCTGCAGCACGCATGCGCCTACCGCCTGCTGGTGTGGTGCGATCCGGGGATCCCCTGGCAGCCGGATGACGGGCAGCGCGACGGGCCAGCACGTCGCGCAGGCACCGACGCGATCATCGACGACCTCGTCCAGGGGCCGATCGCCGCGATGTCGATCGATGTGCTGAAGGTCACGGGCAGCGTGGCGCAGCGGGTCGCCGCCGTGCTGGAGCGGTTGGCGTGGCAACCCGAGCCCTCCCGACGGCCTACTTAGACTCGCAAGGGTGGAGGCCTCTGACCCCGCGGGCGCCCAGCACCCGCTGATCGGGCGCGTCCTCGACGGCAGGTACCGCATCGAGCGCATGATCGCCCGTGGCGGGATGGCGACGGTCTACGTCGCTACGGACCTCCGCCTCGACCGGGTCGTGGCCCTGAAGGTCATGCACCCCCATCTCGCCCACGACCAGGCATTCGTCACCCGCTTCGAGCGCGAGGCGAAGTCCGCGGCGCGTCTGACGCATGGGCATGTCGTCGCGGTCTACGACCAGGGCACCGACGGCGAGCACGTGTACCTCGCGATGGAGTACGTCCCCGGGCGCACCCTGCGCGACATCCTGCGGGACTTCGGGCCGCTCACGCCTGAACAGGCACTGGTGCTCCTCGACCCGGTACTGGAGGCACTCGCCGCCGCGCACGCGGCCGGATTCGTCCATCGCGACATCAAGCCCGAGAACGTCCTCATCTCCGACGACGGACGCGTCAAGGTCGCCGACTTCGGCCTGGCGCGCGCGATGCAGTCGAGCGAGCAGAGCATCACGCACGGGGTGATCATCGGGACGGTCGCGTACCTCTCACCCGAGCAGGTGGAGCGCGGCGAGGCGGACGGTCGATCGGACCTCTACGCCGCGGGCATCTGCCTGTTCGAGATGATCACCGGCCACCTGCCGTTCACCGGAGAGAGCCCGCTGAGCGTGGCCTACCAGCATGTACACACCGACGTGCCCGCCCCGTCCACGATCACGCCCGGCATACCCCCGGAGGTCGACGCCCTCGTCGTGACAGCGACCCGTCGCGAGGCGAGCCTGCGGTACCAGGACGCCGCCGACTTCCTCGCGGACGTCCGCCGCGTTCGCGCACTGCTGCCCCCGCCCCGCCCGTTCGTAGACCTGCGTGACACGCTCGTGGTCGACGTCGGCAGCGTCCCTCCGGCACCCGGCGCCGCACCGCCGGCGAGACCTTCCGTCACCGCTCCCCCACGGGACGCGACCGCCCCCTCCCGTGGTCGGCCGCGACGCCGGCGCAGCCGTGGCCCGCTCGTCGCCGCTCTCGTCATCGTCGCCGTCCTCGCCAGCGCACTGTCGGCGTGGTGGCTCGCCGCGGGGCCGGGCCGCACTGTCCCCGTGCCGGACGTGACAGGCCTGTCGGTGGCAGACGCCACCGCGGTGCTGGAGGACATCGGGCTGGCGCTTGAGGTGTCCGGCGAGGTCTTCAGCGAGACCGCTCCCGTCGGCAGCATCGCCGCAACGGACCCTCCTGCTGGTGACTCCGTGCGGGTCGACGGCACCGTGGTCGCCGCCGTCTCCCTGGGCCCGGAGCGCTACGAGGTGCCAGACGTCGAGGGCCTGGATCCGGCACAGGCGACTGCGGAGATCGCCGCAGCAAAGCTGGTCGTGGGCTCGACCCGACAGGCGTTCGACGATCGCGCCCCCGCCGGCACCGTCGCAGCGACATCACCGAAGGTCGGCAGCGTGGTCAAGCCCGGCACTTCGGTGGACATCATCGTGTCGAAGGGGCCCGAGCCGGTCCCGGTGCCAGATGTGGAGGGCCGACGGCTCGCGCAGGCCCGGGCCGCCCTCACCGAGGCTGGGCTCAAGGGTGACATCACGCAGCGCTTCTCCGAGAAGGTCAAGGACGGTGTCGTCATCTCGGTGCGGCCGGCCGCCGGAACGATCGTGGACTCCGGCAGCCGCGTCAGCCTCGTCGTCTCCAAGGGGCCGCCCCCGGTCATCGTGCCGAACCTCGTCGACGTGCCGCGCGATCGCGCCATCGCGACCCTGCGCGACCTCGGCCTGCGACCGAAGGTGGTCGAAGGGGACTTCAGTCCGCTCAACCGCGTGATCAGCCAGACACCCCCGGGTGGCACGTCGGTTCCCAAGGGCAGCACGGTGACCATCCGGATCATCTAGCGTCCGGGGCCCGCCCACATCGGGCACCGGCGACCGGCAGACTGTCCGGCATGACAACCCACGACGACCTGTCTTCACGAGCCCGCCGCGCCCTCGCGGCCTGCGGAATCGAGCTCCCCGGCCTTGACGCCCCTGCCACGGGCCCAGCCCTGGTGTCCCGCTCCCCCATCGACGGGAGCGTGCTGGCGTCAGTGCCGGCCGTGACGGCAGAGCAGGTCGATGACCTCGTGGTCCGCTCCCATGACGCCTTCCAGGCGTGGCGGCAGGTACCGGCGCCCATCCGCGGGCAGATGATCAAGGCCTTCGGCCGTCGCCTCGAGCAGCACAAGGACGATCTGGCCGATCTCGTGCAGCTCGAGGTCGGCAAGATTCGCAGCGAGGCACTCGGCGAGGTGCAGGAGATGATCGACATCTGCGACTTCGCGGTCGGCATCTCTCGTCAACTCGAGGGCCGCACCATGCCGTCGGAGCGCCCCGGTCACCGGCTCATGGAGACCTGGCACCCGCGGGGCGTCGTGGGTGTGATCTCCGCCTTCAACTTCCCCGTAGCCGTGTGGGCCTGGAACACGGCCATCGCGCTGGTGTGCGGCGACACCGTGGTCTGGAAGCCATCGGAGCGAACCCCGCTCACGGCACTCGCCTGCTCCGCACTCCTGGACGCCGTCCTCGCCGAGAACTCGGCCCCGCCCGGAACCCACCTGCTCGCCCTCGCCGATCGGGACGGCGGCCCAGCCCTCGTCGATCATCCGCTCGCGGCCGTGATCAGCGCCACCGGCTCAGAACGCATGGGAGCGGAGGTAGGACCGCGCGTCGCAGCGCGATTCGGCCACTGCATCCTCGAGCTCGGCGGCAACAACGCCGCGATCGTGGCGCCGTCCGCCGACCTCGACCTTGCCGTGCGCGGCATCGTCTTCGCCGCCGCCGGCACGGCCGGGCAGCGCTGCACGACCCTGCGACGGGTCATCGCACACTCATCGATCGTCGACGAGCTCGTGAGGCGTGTGGCTGAGGTCTACGGACGACTTCGCGTCGGCAATCCGCTGGAGGATGACATCCTCATCGGCCCGCTCATCGACCTCGGCTCCTACGAGCGCATGCAGGAGGCGATCGCCGAGGCGGTCGCCGAAGGTGGCACCGTCGTGGTCGGGGGCGAGCGTGTGACGGTCGACGGATGCCCGGACGGCGTCTACGTGCGTCCTGCGCTCATGCGGATGCCCGTGCAGGTGGAGATCGTCCGACGAGAGACCTTCGCCCCGCTCCTGTACGTCATGTCGTACGACACCTTGGACGAGGCCATCGCCCTGCAGAACGGTGTCCCGCAGGGCCTGTCGTCGAGCATCTTCACGCTGGACCAGCGTGAGGCCGAGACGTTCATGTCGTCCGTCGGCTCCGACTGCGGCATCGTCAACGTGAACATCGGCACCTCGGGGGCGGAGATCGGCGGCGCCTTCGGCGGAGAGAAGACCACGGGCGGGGGCCGGGAGTCCGGATCCGATGCCTGGCGCGGATACATGCGCCGGGCCACGAACACCGTCAACTACTCCCACGACCTGCCACTGGCTCAGGGAGTGAGCTTCGAGTGAGAGAGCACATGAGCGAGCAGGTGAGCCTCTACGACGAGCATCTCGAGCACTACGAGGGTGCGCAGCGCGCAGCGCTAGCCCGCACGATCGAGGTCGCCCGTGCCGCTCTTCCCGGTGCCGTCGAGGTGATGGCCTGGGGTATGCCGACCTTCCGGGCCGGCAGCGACGACGGCCCCAACGTGCTGAGCGTCACCGGCTTCACCCGGCACAACAGCCTCTTCCCGCACAGCGGGTCCCTGTCCACCGCGCTCGCCGCGGAGCTCGCCGACTACTCCGTCAGCAAGGGAACCATCCACTTCGATCGCGACCGGCCGTTCCCCACGACGCTCCTCCGCCGGATCCTGAATGAGCGCATCCGCGAGATCAACGAGTCCTACCCGCGCAAGAGCGGCGAGTACCGGCAGTACTACGACACTGGCTTCCTGAAGGTGCGCGGGCGCATGAAGGGGGACGAGCGCGCGGGGGTGTGGCTGGAGTACCGCCGCGACGGCAGCCTGCTGCGCGAGGTCGACCACCGTGGCCGCTGACCTGCCGGAGTCCGCCGGGGTCGTCGTCATCGGCGGCGGTGCTATGGGGACGAGCATCGCCTTCCACCTGGCGGAGGCCGGGGTGCGCGACGTGCTGCTGCTCGAGCAGGGCGATCTCGGCAGCGGCTCCACCTGCAGGGCAGCCGGCGGAGTCCGTGCCCAATTCTCCGACCCGATCAACATCGCCCTCGGCACGCGCGGCCTGGACGCCTTCGAGGACTTTCCGACGCGCCCCGGGCAGCAGATCGACCTGCGACAGCCCGGATACCTGTTCCTGCTCACGACCGACGCCCAGGTCGAGGCGTACGAGGCGTCCGCCCGCATGCAGCACGCGATGGGCGTGCCGACCCGCATGCTCACACCCGCCGAGGCCGCCGCGCTCAACCCGGCCGTAGAGACCGGTGACGTGCTCGCCGCCAGCTTCCACGCCCGCGACGGGTACTGCACGCCCGAGTCGGTCGTGCTCGGCTACAGCACCGCTGCACGCCGTCTGGGTGTCACCATCCGCACGCAGGTCACCGTCACCGGCATCGAGCGGCGTGGCGGTGAGATCACCGAGGTCCGAACCGATCACGGCAGCGTGCGCACGGGCACCGTGATCTGCGCGGCAGGAGCATGGTCGCGTGAGGTGGGTGCCATGGTCGGTGTCGATCTGCCGGTCGAGCCGCTGCGTAGGCAGATCCTGATCACCGAGCCCCTTCGGGATCCGCTCGCCAAGCACGTCACTCACGGGACTCCGATGACGATCGATGCAGCGACCACGTTCTACTTCCATCGCGAGGGCCCGGGCATCCTGCTCGGGATGTCGTACCAGCAGGAGGAGCCCGGCTTCGCATGGGACTACAGCGAGGCGTGGCTGCCGGACCTCATGGATGCCATGGAGCGCCGCGCCCCCGCGCTGCTCGACGTCGGGATCGCACACCGGTGGGTCGGCATGTATGAGGTGACCCCTGACCACAACGCCCTCGTCGGCGAGGCACCGGGGGTGTCGCGATTCCTGTACGCGTGCGGATTCTCCGGCCATGGCTTCCTGCAGAGCCCGGCGATCGGCGAGGTAGTCCGAGACATGTGCCTCGGACGGGATCCGGTGGTCGACGTCAGTCCGTTCGATGCCGGTCGGTTTGCGGCCGGGCTGCGGCGCGACGAGGTGAACATCGTCTAGAGCAGCACACCCTCGTGCTCGAGCAGCGCGA
>JBIIJX010000233.1:0-3682 GCA_044233495.1 Candidatus Nanopelagicales bacterium | reverse complement strand
GCACGGCGGGCGAGTCCGGCGTAGGTGTCGACGCTCCCCGCCCGGATCGTGCGCATCGCCCGCCATGCGCGCTGCTGGAAGGCTCCCCCGGGCTGCATAACCGAGACCTCCTCGAGCGCGTCGACATCGCCGTCCGCGTAGCGCACGAGCACATCGGTGATCGCAGCCACAGCGCTTCGGGGTCGGATCTCTGTGCCCACCGGCACGCGCTCGAGGGCGTCGTCGAGATCGCGAAATGTCGAACACACCACAGCGCCGTAGTCGGTGGGACCCAGATCCCCGCAGGCATGCGGGTCGACGATCACGATCAGGCGGCCGGCGGGCGTGCGGTGGGACGCGGCGAGCAGCCTGTCCACCGGACGCGTCATGGGAACTACCGGAGCATCAGCATGTCCGCGACGAGGAAGGCGAGCTCAAGGCTCTGCTCCCTGTTCAGTCGCGGATCGCAGGCGGTCTCGTAGCGATCGCCGAGGTTGTTCTCGAGTACTCCACCGGTTCCGCCCACGCACTCGGTGACATCGTCACCGGTGAGCTCGACGTGCAGCCCGCCCGGGATGGTGCCGAGGTTGCGGTGGACCTCGAAGAAGCCCTGCACCTCGGAGACGACATCGTCGAACAGGCGGGTCTTGTGCCCGGTGGCCGCCTCGCGCGTGTTGCCGTGCATGGGGTCGCAGACCCACACGACGGGGATGCCTGTGGCATCCACCTTCTGGACGATGCTGGGCAGCGCCTCGCGCACTCGGCCGGCACCCATCCGTGAGATCAGGGTCAGGCGGCCGGGTACGCGGTCGGGGTTGAGCACCTCGCACATCTGCGCGACATCGTCCGGCGAGGCCGTCGGGCCGATCTTCACGCCGATGGGGTTGCGGATCGTCGAGGCGAAGTGGATGTGCGCTCCGTCGAGCTGACGGGTGCGCTCACCGATCCACAGGAAGTGCCCGGAGACGTCGTAGGGCAGTCCGGTGCGGGAGTCGATGCGGGTCAGCGCACGCTCGTAGTGGATGGAGAGGGCCTCGTGCGCGGCGTAGAACTCCACACGCTCGAGTGAATCGGCATCGGCGCCTATGGCGCGCATGAACGCCAGTGCGCGGTCGATCTCGCCCGCGACCGCCTCATACCGCTGTCCGGCGACCGAGTCGCGCACGAAGTCCTGGTTCCAGGCATGCACTTGGCGGAGGTCGGCGTACCCGCCCTGGGTGAAGGCACGAACGAGGTTCAGCGCTGCCGTCGAGGCGTGGTACGTGCGCAGCAGGCGCGTGGGGTCGGGTACGCGACTGACCTCATCGAACGGCAGTGCGTTCACGGCGTCGCCGAAGTAGGACGTGAGCTCGACGCCATCACGCACCTCAGTGAGCTTCGAGCGGGGCTTGAAGTACTGGCCCGCCACCCGTCCCACCTTGATCACCGGGAGGGATGCCGCGTACGTCAGGACGACGGACATCTGGAGAACCGTCTTCAGCCGCGCCCGGATGGAGTCGGCATTGTTGGCCTCGAACGTCTCAGCGCAGTCGCCGCCCATGAGCACGAAGGCGTTGCCCATCGCAGCGTCGGCGAGACGCTCCTTCAGCTGGTCGCACTCACCCGCGAAGACCAGCGGCGGGAGGGTCGCCAGCTCGTCCGTGACGGCTTCGAGGGCGATCGGATCCGGCCATGGCGGCTGCTGCGCCGCCGGAAGATCGGGCCAGGAGATCTGCATGTGCCTAGGTTAGGCCCTGCTCACCCGAAGAAGCTCTTGGCCTCCTCGTAGCGGGCGAGCGGGACCGTCTTCAGCGTGCCGGTCGCAGCCTGCAGCGGCACGCGCACGATGTCGGTGCCCTGAAGCGCCACCATGGTGCCCCAGGCGCCGTCCTTGACGGCGGTGATCGCATTGAGTCCGAAGCGCGTCGCCAGCACGCGGTCGAACGAGGTGGGCGTCCCGCCACGCTGGATGTGGCCGAGGACGGTGGTGCGAGCCTCATGGCCGGTGCGCTCCTCGACCTGCTGCGCGAGCCATTCGCCGATGCCCGAGAGCTTGACGTGGCCGAAGGCGTCGAGCGTGGCGTCCTTGGTGATCAACTGGCCACCCTTGGGCAGGGCACCCTCCGCAACGACGATGATCGGCGCATACGAGGCCTTGAAGCGCGACTCGACCCAGCCGACGACCTCGTCGAGGTCGAACTCCACTTCGGGGATCAGGATCGCGTTGGCCCCGCCGGCCATGCCGGAGTGCAGCGCGATCCAGCCGGCATGTCGGCCCATGACCTCGCAGATGAGGATGCGGTGATGCGACTCCGCTGTCGTGTGGAGGCGGTCGATCGCCTCGGTGGCGATCTGCACAGCGGTGTCGAACCCGAAGGTGTAGTCGGTCGCACTCAGATCGTTGTCGATGGTCTTCGGCACCCCGACGACATGGAACCCGTGCTCGGTCAGCGTCGTGGCGACGCCGAGGGTGTCCTCACCACCGATGGCGACGAGGGCATCGATCCCGAGCGCCTTGAGGTTCTCCTCGATGCGCTCGATGCCGCCGTCGATCTTCACCGGATTGGTGCGCGAGGATCCCAGGATCGTGCCGCCGCGCGGCAGGATGCCGCGCACCTGCGGGATGCCGAGGTCCATCGTCAGGCCCTCCATCGGACCCTTCCACCCGTCGCGGAAGCCGACGAAGTCGAACCCGTACTCCTGGACGCCCCGGCGCACGACACCGCGGATCACCGCATTGAGGCCGGGGCAGTCTCCGCCACCCGTGAGAACACCGACGCGCATGTGCCATCCACTCCTTGTGATCGGGACCTGGCCCCAGTCGGACCACTCCGTGTGATCAGGGCCTGACCCCGGTCACGCGAGTCAGCCTAGGCCATTCCTGCAAGCGCTGTCATGCCCGGTCGGGCCGCTAGGGTCGTGGAACCGTCGGGAACGACCGGGAAGGGACCTGCCGCATGCCCAGCATCCTGGCCATAGACGCCGGCACGACCGGGGTCACGGCGCTGGTGATCGACGAGCAGGCGTGCGTCCGGGCCCGCGGCTACCGGGAGTTTCCGCAGCACTTCCCCGAGGCCGGCTGGGTCGAGCACGACCTCGGGGAGATCTGGAGCGCAACCCTGGGTGCCACGCGCGAGGCTCTCGCCGGGCCCGGCGACACCGGGGACCTCGTCGCCGTCGGATTGACCAACCAGCGCGAGACCGTGTGCCTGTGGGATCGCGAGACCCTGGGCGCCGCTCGCCGTGCCATCGTCTGGCAGGACCGTCGCACCGCCCACCTGTGCACCGCGCTCGCCGGGGCCGGGCACGGAGAACTGGTCCGTACCCGGACGGGGCTGCGGCTGGACCCCTACTTCTCCGGGTCCAAGCTCGCCTGGCTGGCCGAGCACGATCCGAACGCCTGGCGGGGAGTGCTGTCCGGTCGGACGGCGATCGGCACCGTCGACTCCTACCTGGTCGCCCGCATGACCCGCGGCCTGACGCACATCACCGACGCGACCAACGCCTCGCGCACCCTGCTCTACGACCTGACCTCCGGCGCCTGGGATCCGGACCTCTGCGCGCTCTTCGGGGTGCCTGTCGACGCCTTGCCCGACGTGACGTCGTCCTACGGACTGCTCGCCCGGACCGAGCCGACGGCCTTCCTCGGCCTCGATCTGCCGATCTCCGGCATCGCCGGGGACCAGCAGGCTGCCCTCGTCGGGCAGGCGGGCTTTCACGCCGG
>JBIIJX010000160.1:0-5819 GCA_044233495.1 Candidatus Nanopelagicales bacterium | reverse complement strand
GTCGAGATCCTGCGCATCTCCGGCGCGGCGTAGGCGGCCAAGCGCGGCGCCGAGCGCGAGGCATCCAACGGCCTGGTGGCCGCGGAGGGCAACGCACTCGTGGAGGTGCTCTGCGAGACGGACTTCGTGGCGAAGAACGCCGACTTCCTGGCCCTCGCGGCGCAGATCGCCGCAGTCGCCAACGCGTCGGGTCGCGGTGACCGCGACTCCGTTCTCGCGGCCGTGCTTCCGGACGGTCGCACTGTAGAGGCGGCGACGACTGAGATGGCCGGGGTGATCGGCGAGAAGATCGAGCTCGGCCGGGTCGCCGTGCTCGACGGCACCGTGACGACGTACCTGCACCATCGCGCCTCGGACCTGCCTCCGCAGGTCGGCGTCATCGTCGCCTTCACCGGAGACGAGGCGGCGGCTCGCGGTGCCGCGATGCAGATTGCGGCGATGCGCCCGCAGTACCTCACCCGCGACGACGTCCCCGCGGACGTCGTCGAGAATGAGCGTCGGATCGCCGAGGCCACCGCCAAGGAGGAGGGCAAGCCTGAGGCTGCGCTGCCCAAGATCGTCGAGGGACGCGTGAACGCGTTCTTCAAGGACAACGTCCTGGTCGAGCAGCCGAGCGTGGTCGACAACAAGAAGTCCGTCGCGCAGGTGCTGCAGGAGGCCGGCACGTCGGTGGTCGGCTTCGCGAGATTCGAGCCCGGCCAAGCCTGATTGCTGGATACTCGAGGGGTCGGCCGCGGTCAGCCCAGACGGACGTCGGACGGAGGTCACGCATGACAGGTCAGTCCGCTGCTGTCCAGCCGACCCTCGAGGGGACCATCGCCACCTGGCCGCAGGCACCCGAGGGCGGTTGGCATCGTGTGCTGCTCAAGCTCTCGGGGGAGGCCTTCGCCGGCGGGCAGGGCCTCGGCGTCGATCCTGACGTCGTCGCATCCATCGCGGCACAGATCGCCGACGTCGTCAGGGGTGGCACCCAGGTCGCGGTGGTCATCGGTGGGGGCAACTACTTCCGTGGTGCGATGCTGTCGGAGCGCGGCATGGACCGTGCGCGTGCGGACTACATCGGGATGCTCGGCACAGTCATGAACTGCCTCGCCCTGCAGGACTTCTGCGAGAAGGCCGGAGTCGAGACGCGCGTGCAGACCGCGATCACCATGGGCCAGGTCGCCGAGCCCTACGTTCCCCGGCGCGCCGTCCGTCACCTCGAGAAGGGGCGCGTCGTGATCTTCGGCGCGGGCATGGGCCTGCCCTACTTCTCGACCGACACGACGGCCGCGCAGCGGGCCCTCGAGATCGGTGCCGAGGTCGTGCTCATGGCCAAGGGTGTCGACGGCGTGTACGACGCCGACCCCCGCACGAATCCGGATGCCGTTCGCTTCGACCACCTGACGCCCGCTGAGGTGCTGGCCCGCAACCTGAAGGTCGCGGACGCGACGGCCATCAGCCTGTGCCAGGACAACGACCTGCCCATCGTCGTGTTCAACCTGCTCGTCGAGGGCAACATCGCGCGCGCGGTGCGGGGCGAGACGATCGGGACGCTAGTCTCGACCGACAACTGAGAGGCAACGGGAGCGCACGTGAGCGATCAGATCGACATCGTCCTGCTCGACGCCGAGGAGAAGATGGACAAGGCCATCTCCGTCGCGCGCGAGGACTTCAGCACCATCCGCACGGGACGGGCCACGTCGGCCATGTTCAACAAGGTGGTGGTCGACTACTACGGTGCCATGACCCCGGTGAACCAGTTGGCATCCATCCAGATTCCCGAGGCGCGTTCGATCCTCATCTCCCCCTACGACAAGAGCTCGATGGCGGCGATCGAGAAGGCCCTTCGCGAGAGCGATCTCGGGGTGAACCCGAACAACGACGGCGACGTCATCCGCATCAACCTTCCGCAGCTGACCGAGGAGCGGCGCAAGGAGTACATCAAGGTCGCCAAGAACAAGGCGGAGGAGGCACGGGTCTCCGTTCGCAACATCCGCCGGCATGCCAAGGACGCCCTTGACAAGATGCAGAAGGAAGGCGAGGCGGGCGAGGATGACGTGCGACGCGCCGAGAAGCACCTCGACGACGTGACTCACAAGCACGTGGAGCACATCGACGAGATTCTCAAGCACAAAGAAGCCGAACTCCTCGAGGTCTGAGGTTCCCCCGATGGGTGATGCCTCCGCCGATCAGCCGCCCCCGTCGAGGGCCGGACGCAACCTGCCCGCAGCCATAGCGTCCGGCGTGGTGCTGGGGATCGTCGTGATCGTGAGCCTGGTCCTACTGCCGTGGCTGTTCGTCGTCGTCGTGGTCGCGACGATGCTCGTGGCGGTGCACGAGGTTGTCACGGTATTCGCCGGCATCGGTGTCCGGGTCGCGCGCACCCCGGCGTACGCCGCCACTGTGCTCGTTCCCGCTGCGGCGTACGTGTGGGGTCCTGTCGCACTCATCACCGTCACGGGCATCGCGATCCTGAGCTCTCTCATCTGGCGCATGCGGCGCGGGTACGAGGGCTATGTCCGAGACATCACGGCGAGCGTCTTCACGATCGCCTACCTGCCCTTCATGGCGGGCTTCCTGAGCCTCACCCTCGCTGCCGACAATGGTCCTGCTCGCGTCGTGGCGTTCATCCTGCTGACCATCAGCAACGACATCGGCGGCTATGCCGCAGGTGTGCTCTTCGGCAAGCACCCGATTGCGCCGCAGATCAGCCCGAAGAAGTCGTGGGAGGGTCTTGCGGGGTCGTTCCTGCTCCAAGGCGTTGTGGGTGCGTTGTGCTTCCTGTTCCTGCTCGACGCCCCGTGGTGGCAGGGCGTGATCGTCGGCCTCGTCATGACGGTCAGCGCGACAGCAGGCGACTTCGCCGAGAGCGCCATCAAGCGCGATCTGGGCGTCAAGGACATGGGGTCCTTCCTGCCCGGCCACGGCGGGATGATGGACCGATTCGACTCGCTGATCCCGAATGCGTTCGTGTCGTGGGCGCTGTTCACGCTCTTCCTGGGCACCGGAACGAGCGTGTACTAGACATGCCGAGTCCCGGGGAACTCGTCTTCGAGGCACCGCGTCGAGGCAAACCGCCGGTGCATCTGCTGGACCTTGATCCGGCAGCGCGCAAGTCGACCCTCGTCGAGCACGGACTGCCCGGCTTCCGGGCCGACCAGGTCTCGCGGCACTGGCTGGTGCGGCTGAGCGACGATCCGGGGGAGTGGACGGACATCCCCGAGGCGGACCGCGCGGAGATCACCCGAACGCTGCTCCCATCACTCCTGACGCCCGTCCGCACCATCGCATGCGATGACGGCACGACGGTCAAGACGCTGTGGCGACTGCATGACGGCGCCCTGGTCGAGAGTGTGCTGATGCGCTATCCCGAGCGCGTGACGATGTGCATCTCGTCGCAGGCCGGGTGCGGCATGAACTGCCCGTTCTGCGCCACGGGCCAGGCGGGCCTCACCCGCAACCTGTCGACCGCGGAGATCGTCGAGCAGGTGATCGCCGGTGCTCGCGCGCTGCAGCGCGGTGAGATCGAAGGCGGTCCGGGGCGCGTGAGCAACGTGGTCTTCATGGGCATGGGCGAGCCGCTGGCGAACTACCGGGCGGTGGTGGGCGCACTCCACCGACTGACCGATGCGCCGCCGAGCGGTCTGGGATTGAGCGCTCGCGGCATGACGGTGTCCACGGTCGGTCTGGTGCCCCGGATCCGGGACCTCGCCCACGAGGGCCTGCCGGTGACCCTCGCAGTGTCGCTGCATGCGCCCGATGACGAGCTGCGCGACACCCTGGTGCCGGTCAACACCCGGTGGAAGGTCGCCGAGGTGCTCGACGCCGCGTGGGAGTACGCGGCCGCCACGCATCGTCGCGTGAGCATCGAGTACGCGTTGATCCGCGACGTCAACGATCAGCGCTGGCGGGCAGAGCTCCTGGGCGACCTTCTCGCCGGTCGCCTGGTGCATGTGAACCTGATCCCGTTGAATCCCACTCCGGGGTCGCAGTGGACCGCATCGCGTCCTCAGGACGAGCGCGCCTTCGTGCGGGCGCTCCAGGACCGGGGCGTGGCGGTCACGGTCCGCGACACCCGGGGCCGCGAGATCGACGGCGCCTGCGGACAGTTGGCCGCGGCTCCGTGACGCGTTCCCACGGGTACCGGCGTGGCAGACTTCCAGCATGAGCGTGATCGACCCGATTGACGCGGCGGCATCGGACAAGCCGAGCCGCATGGACTACGCGAAGGCACTTGTCAGCACGATCGTTCGACTGTCCCTCGGTGCTCTCCTCATCGTCGTGATGCTCACCCTCGTGCCCAGCACTCCGGATGGCCGTATGGCGGCGCCCTTCGTCGTGGCGGCTATCGGCATCGCAATCTACGTCCTGGAGTCGCGCCGACAGCTCCGGCGGATCATGCACTCCCGATTCCCGGGGCTCATGGCAGCGGAGTCCCTGATCCTGCTCGCGGCCATGTTCCTGGCCGTGTTCGCGATGATCTACGTGTCGCTCTCGCTCGCCGACGTCGAGGCGTTCACCGAGCCCCTCGATGCCTTTTCGTCTTACTACTTCGCCCTGACGGTGCTTGCCACCGTCGGCTTCGGGGACATCACGCCCGTCACTACGGTCGCGCGGGCCGTGACCATGGTGCAGATGGCCCTCGACCTGGTCTTCGTGGCACTGCTCATCCGGGTGGTGAGCACGGCTGCTCGAAAGAGCCTCAAGCACCGGGCGCCGCAGGCTGCCGAGGGGAGTCCGAGCTCGCCCACGGTCCCCTGAACGACGGGGCGGACGACGCACCGGGGCCGAACCCGATGAATTGTATACATTCCCGGGATTATTGGATACAATCCGCCCATGCCTGGCGCCCTGGACGGTCTGCTCGTCGCGGACTTCTCGCGTGTGCTGGCCGGCCCCTACGCCACCATGCTGCTCGCCGATCTCGGGGCGACTGTCGTCAAGATCGAGCGACCGGGCGCCGGTGACGACACCCGGTCGTGGGGCCCGCCCTATGCCGCCGACGGCCAGTCCACCTACTTCCAGTCGGTCAACCGCAACAAGCTGTCGGTCGCCCTCGACCTGAAGGACCCGGACGACCGCAGGATCGCCGATGCCCTCGCCGGCTCGTGCGACGTCATGGTCGAGAACTACCGCCCGGGGCAGCTCGCGCGTCTCGGCCTGGGGTTCGACGAGGTCGCAGCGCGCAATCCGGGCGTGATCTACTGCTCCATCTCCGGCTTCGGCTCTGCCGAAGGCGCCGCGTTGCCCGGGTACGACCTCCTGGTGCAGGCGATGGGCGGATTGATGAGCATCACCGGAACCGAGGAGCCCACCAAGGCAGGTGTCGCCCTCGTCGATGTTCTCGCCGGGCTGCATGCCACCGTCGGCATCCTCGCGGCTCTCCAGCACCGCAGCGTCACCGGTGAGGGACAGCACCTGGAGGTCACCCTCCTGGGCAGCCTGCAGTCCGCCCTCGTGAACCAGATGTCGTCGGTCCTCGGCAGCGGGGTCGTGCCGCGATTCCTCGGCAATGCGCACCCGTCCATCTCTCCGTACGAGGTCTTCGCCGCGGCTGATCGGCCGCTCGTGCTCGCGGTGGGCAACGACGCCCAGTTCCGTCGGCTCGTCGAAGTCATCGGTGACGCGGGCCTGGCTGACGACCCCCGCTTCTGCACCAACGCCCAGCGTGTGGCCCACCGCGAGGAGCTGGTCGTCCGGATCAACGAGCTCCTGTCCGCGCGCACGGCCGACGCGTGGCAGGACGTCATCACCGCGGCAGATGTGCCCTGCGGGCCGATCAATGACATCGCCCAGGGCATCGAGTTGGCGACCTCGCTCGGCCTCGAGCCTGTGGT
>JBIIJX010000159.1:0-5824 GCA_044233495.1 Candidatus Nanopelagicales bacterium | reverse complement strand
GCCGGCCGCCGCGCGAGACCACGGCCCCCACCAGAGTCGGCTTCTCAGCGGCCGCCGCGAGAGCCACGGCGGCGCCGGACGACGATCCCAGGTAGCCGCGTGGCAGTCCGGATGTCTCCGGCAGGCCGGAGAGCCAGGAGGAGATCGCCGCGACCCGACCGGCGAGGGTGCCGATGCCGGGATCGAACCCCCGTCGCCTCTCGTCCTCGGTCACCAGGTCGACGAGCAGCGTGCCGAGGCCCGCGGCACGCAGGATCGGCGCAACCGCGCGATTGCGCGGACTGCGGCGGTCGCTGCCCGAACCGTGGACGAAGATCACGACACCGCAGGCGTGTCGAGGAACCGTCAGGCGACCGATGAGGCAGAGGCCGTCGAGAGAGATGCGGACATCACGGTCGACCGGGCGCGGACCTTCCGGCACGACGGCGCGGCGGTGCTCGTCCAGGATCCGCACGACCTCGGTGTCGTCGAGCTGGTCGAAGACTGCGTAGTGCTCACCGACCGCCCGGAAGGACTCTGGCGCCTCGAGGCAGACGAGCTCGTCGACCAGGCCGCGCAGCCGCGCGACGGCCTCCCGAGATCCCACGGGAACGGCGAGAGTCACGTGCCGAGCGCCCAGCAGTCGGGCGACGCGGACGGCGGCGGCTGCCGTTGCGCCCGTGGCGAGGCCGTCATCGACGAGGATGACATCGCGCCCGGTGAGGGCCAGGGCGGTTGCGTTGGGGCGATACGTCCGCACCCGTCGCGCGACCTCATCCCGCGCCGACTGCGTGGCGAGGCGGATCTCGTCCTCCGTCAGGCGCAGGCGCGCGCACGTCGCTCGATCGATCACGAGGACGCCGTCCTCGCCGACGGCGCCGATGGCGTACTCGGCATTGCCCGGTGCGCCGACCTTGCGCACGACGAGTACGTCGAGGTCGGCATCCAATGCGTCGGCGACGGGAGTGGCCACGGGCAGGCCACCGCGCGGCAGCGCGAGGACGACAGGCCGTTCGTGGTCCGGGCGGCCGGGTCGACTCCGCAGGTGCTCGGCCAGCAGTTCGCCTGCCTCATGACGATCCCGGAACATGGTCCACCTCCACCGCGAGCGTTGCAGGAAGCACGGGCCGGATGTCGGGTGAGAGCGTGCAATGCCCGGTCAGCGTGCGTCCACGTCCGCGACCCCAGGGTGGTGGAGGACGTCGGTGTGGGCGCCAAGGGCCGGATGGCCGTGGTGTGGAGCGGGGTGCTGTGCCCCCTAGAATTCCCCAGGCCGACGCGGGGCGTAGCGTAGTGGCTAGCGCGCCTGCTTTGGGAGCAGGAGATCGGGAGTTCGAATCTCCCCGCCCCGACGACCCAGTGCTGGACTCCCAGCACGGGAACCCCTACTTGGAGATGGATCAGCTGTGAAGAGCGACGTCGAGACCCTGTCCCCGACCCGAGTGAAGCTGACGGTCGAGGTGCCGTTCGAGGAGCTCCAGCCCAGCATGGACGAGGCATATGCCCGCATCGCCAAGAGCGTCTCCGTTCCCGGCTTCCGCAAGGGCAAGGTGCCTGCGCGCATCATCGAGCAGCGCTTCGGACGCGACGCCGTCCTCGAGGAGGTCGTGAACGATGCGCTCCCGAAGGCGTACGAGAAGGCGCTCGCCGAGCACAAGCTGATGCCGCTTTCCCGTCCGGAGGTCAACGTCGATGAACTGAAGGACGGGCAGCCGCTCACCTTCAGTGCGGAGGTCGACATCCGTCCGGAGTTCGACCTGCCGGCCTATGACAGCCTCACGGTCACGGTGGCCAATGCCGAGGTCAGCGATGCTGATACCGACGAGCAGATAGACCACCTGCGCTCGCGATTCGCCACCCTCAAGGACGTCGATCGCGCATCGATCGACGGTGATGTCCTGCTCGTCGACATCTCGGGGGCCACAGCCGAGGGCGATCCGGTCGAGGACCTGTCGGGCACGGCTCTGTCCTATGAGCTCGGCACCGACGGCATGCTCCCCGGCTTCGACGAGGCGGTTCGCGGTGCAGCCAAGGATGACGTGCGCACCTTCGAGTTCACGCCTCAGAACGGTGACTGGACCGATATTCCGCTGACGGTCACCGTCACGGTCACCGGGGTGCGCGAGCGCGAGCTGCCGGCCCTGGATGACGACTTCGCGCAGTTGGCCAGTGAGTTCGACACCGTCGACGAACTGCGCGCCGACATGCGCACCCGCCTCATGCGCATGCGGCGGCTCGAGCAGGGTGCCGAGGCCCGCAACAACGTCCTCGACGTCCTCATGGACTCAGTCGAGATTCCCCTGCCGGAGAACCTGATCGCCGAGGAGGTCGAGGCGCACTTCGAGGACGGCCACGACAGCGGCGAGGAGCACCGCAACGAGGTCGCGGAGAGCACCCGCAAGTCCATCAAGAGCCAGTTCGTCCTGGACAAGATCGCCGAGGCCGAGGAGATCACGGTGGGCGAGACCGAGCTGTCGGCCTGGCTGATCCAGCAGGCGCCTCGCTACGGCATGGGTCCTGACGCGTTCGCCAAGGCTCTGGTCGAAGCGGGCCAGGTGCCGATGGCCATGCAGGACATCCGGCGAGCCAAGGCGCTGGCGCTGGTGCTCGAGAGCGCGAAGGTCGTCGATGCCGACGGCAACGAGGTGGACCTCAAGGCACTCGACGCGGACATGAACGCGGCTGTCGCGTCGGGCGACGCCTGACATCCCCGCACGCCTGGTCCGCCGACGCACGAGGGGCGAGTTCGGCTGACGGCGAACTCCCGGGGCTCCGGGGAAGGCCGGGGCCCTCGGTCACGTTAGGGTCGGATGACGGTGCCCGACGGGGCTCCGCGACAGGAGGCTCTGGTGGGTGACATCTACGTGCCGAGCTCGCGAGGTGCGGGCGGCGGCATGACCGGCTTCGGCGACATGCTCGACGAGCGGCTGCTGCGCGAGCGCATCATCTGGCTCGAGGGCCCGGTCATGGACGAGAACTCCAACCGGATCGCCAAGCAGCTCCAGGTGCTGGCCGCGGAGGACCCCGACCGCGATATCTCGCTGTACATCAACTCGCCCGGTGGATCCATCAGCGCGGGCATGGTCATCTACGACACCATGCAGCTGATCCCGAATGCCGTCGCCACGGTGGCGATGGGCCTGGCTGCCTCGATGGGGCAGTTCCTGCTGTGTGCGGGCGCTGCGGGCAAGCGGTACGCGACGCCGAACACGCGCATCATGATGCACCAGCCGTCCGGCGGCCTCGGTGGCACCGCAAGCGACATCAAGATCCAGGCTGAGCAGATGCTGTTCATCAAGAAGCGCATGGCCAAGCTCATCGCCGAGCACACCGGCCAGACACTCGACCAGATCGAGTCCGACTCCGATCGCGACCGTTGGTTCGACGCGGACGAGGCCCGCGAGTACGGGATCATCGACCACGTCTACTCCACGCACGCCGACGCCCCCAAGGCGGGCAAGGGAGGCAGTAAGTGAACCAGCACCAGGCATTCGTCCGCGCGGCCGAGCGCACGGCGCCGCAGGCCCGCTACATCCTCCCGGAGTTCCGCGAGCGCAGCGCGAACGGTGAGCGCGTTCACAACCCGTACACCAAGCTCTTCGAGGAGCGCATCATCTTCCTCGGCGTCCAGATCGATGACGCGTCCGCCGACGATGTCATGGCGCAGCTGCTCACGCTCGAGTCGCTCGACCCGGAACGCGACATCCAGATCTACATCAACTCCCCGGGCGGCTCCTACACCGCCATGACGGCGATCTACGACACGATGCAGTTCGTCAAGCCGCAGGTTCAGACGGTGTGCCTGGGTCAGGCTGCCAGTGCCGCCGCCGTTCTTCTCGCTGCGGGCAGTGCGGGCAAGCGCTTTGCCCTCCCGCACGCCCGCGTGCTGATCCACCAGCCCTACACCGAGGGCGGCGGCCAGGGCTCTGACATCGAGATCCAGGCCAACGAGATCATTCGCATGCGCACGGAGATGGAAGGCATCATCGCCAAGCACACCGGGAAGACCCCGGAGGAGATCGCCAAGGACATCGAGCGCGACAAGATCCTGACGGCCGCCGAGGCCAAGGACTACGGCATCATCGATGCGGTGATCAGCAGCCGCAAGGCGTGATCCCCGTGGCCGCACGCGGCCTCGGTCAGCGGAGCCGTCCACGTGAGTGGAGGCGCCTCGGTCAGCGCAGGAGTCCGAGGCTCAGTGCGCGCTCGTAGGCGCCCTGTCGGCTGTGCGTGCGCAGTGCGCGCATGGACTGGTGCAGGTCCTGCTTGACGCTCGAGCTCGAGACGATGAGTCGACGTGCGATGTCCGTGTTCGACATGCCCTCGCCGACCAACGTGAGGATCTGCTTCTGACGCGGGGTGAAGGCCAGGGACCACTCCCGCTGGCTCACGGCGCTCGGAGTGTCCATGGCGTGGCTGTGGGGGTGCGTGGCCCATAGTCCGATCACATTTCCCAGGCAGGTCAGCAGCGCGCGGCCCTCGTCGTCGTCTGACCACCTCCGATTGGTCACGAAGCCGAGGTTGCCCACGACTATGTCGGCGTGCCGCAGGGGTGTCGCTACTGCCGATACAGCGCCGCGCTCCTCGAATCGCTCGGTGAGGAAGCGGTCGTCGAGGGACGACAGGTAGGTCTGGCCGAAATCCTCGGCACTGTCCACGATGCTGCGGTCCTCCTTGGTGGCGTTCACAGCGGCCAGGTCGAGTTCCAGCGGGAGGATCGAGTAGCGGTCGACCACATCGCGTGACCACCCGATGTTCGCGATGCTCACCAGGTGCGTGCCGTCGACCAGCACCCACAGGAATCCTCCGACCATGCCGCGCTGTGACAGCGGCCCGGACCTCAGTGCCCGCAGCAGGGCTCCGGGGGAGGGGTAGGTGCTGGCGTACTCGATGAACTGGGGAAGGCCGCCGAGGCTGACGGTGGATGAACTCAGGCCGTTGGGGGAGGCATCGGCCCTCACGCGTCACCAGCCTCGATGAGGCCGAGGTCGACGGCGCGCAGGGCTGCGGAGCGACGGTCCGTGGCGTCGAGACGGACCATGATCCTCGACAGCTCCTGCTTCACGGTCGACGTGGAGATGCCCAGGGCGTGGGCGATGCTGGTGTTGGTCCGACCCGCGTGGATCAGTCCCAGGATCTGCCTCTGGCGCGTGGAGAGGGCCGCCTCCTCGCTGATGTCGTCGTCGTCGGAGGTCGGCATGCCGGACTCTGGGTGAGTCAGCCACATGCCCAGTGCGTGCGAGGTGGCGTCGAGGCAGGCGATGTCGAGCGGGCTCCACTCGTGCCGCTGGGGGCAGTTCATGGAGTAGGCGCCGACGCACCGACCGTCGCTGACGATGGGGGCGTGCACGTGATCGCCCTCGGGCATGCGCTCCTTGAGCCTGTGCCACCGGCTCTCCGGCCGGCGCATGCCGGCGTAAGCGCGAGCCATGGCCTCACCCTGCATGATGACCGGCTCGCCCTCGAGGTACGCGCGGGTCAGGGGATAGTCCCCGCTGATGTCCACGGTGGCCAGTCCGTCGACCTCGGCGTGCTCGAAGCCGTAGGTGCCGACGATGACCAGCTTGGGCGGTCGAGCCCAGAGGACGGCGGACGCCAGTGCCCCGAACCGGTGTCCGGGGCCGTGGACGATGGCGGCGGCGACCTCGTCCGGGTGGGGTGACCGCCCCAGCGTCGCGAGCAGGTGCGGCAGTCCCCCGAATGCCGACTCCATCGGTATCCCCCTCGTGCTGCCATAGTCGTGAAGGTCCCACAGGCACCCAAGCACAGGCGGACCACGGGTGTGCGGGAAACGAGTACCTCGTCCGGCGTGCCGTGTTGCTGCATCCCCCGGGAACCCGGGGTA
>JBIIJX010000158.1:0-5846 GCA_044233495.1 Candidatus Nanopelagicales bacterium | reverse complement strand
TTGGAAGGATGTACGTCATGCCGAAGAGAATTGATCCGAAGGTGAAGGAGCGGTGCCTCCAGCAGATGCTGGACCACGCGGCGGAGTATCCGAGCCCGACCGCGGCGGCCGAGGTGGTCGCCAAGCGCAACGGGGTGGGTGCTGAGACGGTGCGCCGCTGGTATCTGCAGGCCCAGGTCGACTCGGGCCAGCGCCGGGGTGCCACGAGCGAGGAGCTGGCCGAGATCAAGGAGCTCAAGGCGAAGGTCCGACGCGTGGAGGATGACGTGGACATTCTTCGTCGGGCCACGGTTTTCTTCGCGGGGGAACTCGACCCCCGAGGCCATTGATCGTCGCGTTCATCAACGAGTGCCGCGAAGCCGGTCATGCGGTCGAGTCGGTCTGCCGGGTCCTGAGTGAGCAGGGCTGCCAGATCGCCGCACGGACCTACCGGGCCTGGGCCAGCACCGGGCAGCACGTTGCCGATCGCACGGTCAGCGACGCCATCGTGATCAACGGAGTCCGCGAAGCCGCCTGGTCCGTGGATACGGACGGGCCGATGGCCGGGGTTCGCCGGCTCACCGCCGAAGGGCTCTACGGCCGCAGGAAGATGACCGCGCTGATGCAGCGGAGCATGCCTGAGATCTCGCCTGGGTCGGTGGATCGGGCCCTGAAGGGGCTGGGACTCAACGGGATCCGCCGGTCCAAGGGAGTGCGGACCACGATCCCGGGCAAGGACGGACGGCGTGCCGGGGACCTGCTGAACCGGGACTTCACCGCCTGCGCCCCGAACCGCACGTGGGTCATGGACTTCACATACTGCCGCACGTGGGCCGGGTTCGCCTACGTGTCGTTCATCGTCGACGTGTTCGCGCAGAAGATCGTCGCCTGGCACGCGGCGACGTGCAAGGACGTCGAGCTCGTGATGGTCCCGCTGCGCATGGCGACCTGGCAGCGATCACGCGAAGGCCACCCCATCGAGCCAGGCCAGCTCATCGGACATGCGGACGCGGGCAGTCAGTCCACGTCGATCACGTTCACCGAGCACCTCGACCTCGAGGGCATCCGCCCGTCCATTGGGACCGTCGCGGATGCATATGACAACGCGCTCATGGAGACCGCGATCGGGCTGTTCAAGACCGAGTGCATCCGCACCACCGTGTTCCACCACGGGCCCTACCGCAACATTGTTGATGTCGAATGGGCTGCCGCAGGCTGGGTCGACTGGTGGAACAACCGGCGCCTGCACAGTAGCCTCGAGTACCTCACCCCGCAGAGTTCGAGCACGCCCACTACGTAGCCCTCACCCGACAGCTGCAACCCGCATAGGAGCGGCACCGAACCTGGGGCGCTTCATGGGGCTGAAGGGCCACCGCGATCTCATCAGGGCGCGAGGTGAAGGGAAACGCTGGGGCGTGACGGGTGACGTTCCAGGGGCGGTGATTCCTCTCGGATCAGGTGGTTCTCACTTTCGTCCCGATACCGTTCGGGGATGGGGAATGGTTGACACCACCGTGAATGTCCGTCAGGATCCAAGTTAATGTGTATACACCTAGTGAGCTAAGGGAATAGGAACGCACTCCCGCCAATCCTTGATGGTGCGATCGTGGCCAATCCAAGGCTCCAGCTGAAGGGGAAGAGAGGACTCTCCGTGATTCGACACGTCTTTATGTGGCAGGTTGCCGATCCGAAGGATCGCCAGCGAGTGCTGGATCTGTTGACCCAGCTCTCCGAGAGGCTGCCCACGCTGCGAAGCTGGGAGCTCGGGGCAAACGCGGGTGAGCCCAATGAGAACGGCGATCCTTGGGACGGCTGCCTCATTTCGGACTTCGATGACTGGAAAGGTCTGCAGGAGTACTCCGAAGATCCATTCCATATGTCGATCGTCAATGAGTTGCTCCCCCTTGTTAAGTCGCGCGCAGTTGTTGACTTCGTGCGAGAGGGCTAGGGCATGGCTAAGGACAATATCGCCGTCGCGACGAGCCCATACGGGCCCGACGACCAACTCGGGGCCCTCAACAGACTGACCCCTGAATCGCAGGCGGCGATCTTGACTCGGGCGGATGCCACTCGCGTCTATGACCTGAGCATTGACTACTTCGTCGGTATGCCGAGTTTCCAGGCAGCCGGCGATCCCTCGTACCAGATCTACATGAGTCACACACCGGATGGAACAGTCGTTGACAACCTCAATGGCGTGGGCGACGAGATCAACAAGCGTGTCTGCTACTCGGGTGACGTGATCTTCATGTACACCCACACGGGAACGCACATCGATTCCCTCAACCACTTCGGTGTGGATGGAAAGATCTACAACGGCTTCACGGCGAGTGAGCATCTGGGCAGTCGGCACTGGACCAAGGGTGGAGCAGAGCAGATCCCGCCTATCGTCACTCGCGGGGTTCTGCTCGACATCGCGAAGCTCAAGGGAGAGGAGTGCTTGCCGCCCTCATACGCGATCACCATTGAGGATTGTCAGGCGGAACTGAGCCGCACTGGCCTGACTCTGGCAGCGGGCGACGTCGCGATGGTGCGCACAGGCCGCATGAGGTACTGGCCCGATGGGAGCAAGACCTTGGGCAACCCGCCGGGGCTGTCGCTTGAGGCTGCAAGGTGGCTGACATCTCAGGGCATAGCGGTGATCGGCGCAGACCAGGAATGCGTTGAGGTTGGCCCGTCGCAGCACGAGGACAACTGGCTTCCTGGGCATTGCCACTTCCTGGCTGAGGCAGGCGTGCCGATGCTCGAGCTCGTGAACCTTGAAGAGTTGTCGCGCGATGACGTGAATGAGTTCTGTCTCATCGCAGCCCCGATTCGCCTGCGCGGTGCAACTGGCGCCCCGATTCGACCGCTCGCGATGGCCCTTCGATAACGCGAAGTCGGTGGGGCCGGCAAGCGATGGCACACGCTCGTCGGCCCCACGGCCTACCTGCTGACTATGGAGCGAGCGATGAGAGGAAACTCCGAGTCGAACCGGCGGCTGCTTCGTGTATCCCTCGTTCAAATCGGGTTCGATGAGTCTCAAACGATGAGTGGGCAAATTGCCCGCGTGGCGGCCCTGATCTCTCGGCACCAAAACACTGACCTCGTGGTTCTGCCTGAGATGTGGCTCCATGGCGCCTTTGCTGCTCACTCCTGGCGTGAGAAGGCAATCGACCTGGACGGCTCCCTGCTAGATCCCATTGCGGCGGCGGCGCACTCTGCCTCGGTGAATGTCCTCGCAGGCTCCTTCGTCGAGCGTGCGGGCAGCAGTGGTCACAAGGGGCGCCAGGGCCGGGGGCTGTGGAACACGTCGGTTCTCTTTGATCGAGATGGCGACGTCTCTGCCACCTACCGTAAAATCCATCGATTTGGCTTCGGGGACGGGGAGCCGGAAGTCATCGAAGCTGGAGACCGCGTGGTAACGGCTTCACTCCTCGGCGTCGGTGGTGAGCCTCTGTGCGTGATTGGCTTGGCGACGTGCTACGACCTCCGCTTCCCTGAGCTATTCAGGGTTCTTGTTGATCATGGTGCCGAGGTGATGGTGGTTCCGGCCGCTTGGCCCCTTGCGCGTGTTGCCCATTGGCAGGCTCTGGGTATTGCTCGAGCTATCGAGAACCAGGCGTTCATCCTTCAGGTGAATGATTGCGGGGATCATTCCGGTATGGCTATGGCAGGGCATAGCCAGGTAGTGGACCCATCGGGTGGCGTGCTGGCGCTAGGAGAGCGGGACGAAGTGACGCTCAGGGCCGAACTTGACTTGCAGCAGCTCGTCCAACTACGCCAGAGCTTCCCTGTGTTACGGGACCGGCGACTTGCAGTGACGGGGGAGTTCGTCGTTCATGCATGAGTCAAATCTGAGCGTCGAAATCGTCAGTCCCGACGCACACACCATCACCGTCTGGTCGGACATCGGCTGTCCATGGGCCACGCTTGCTCTCCACACCCTCCGCGCAGCAATCAAGCATGAGGGCGTGGACATTCTCATCGACCATCGTGCTTTCCCGCTCGAACTGCTTAATGAGCGGTCCACACCTAAGCCGATAATCGACGCTGAGGTGGTGGCGATCGCGGGGCTCGTCGAGGGTTTGGAATGGCGCACCTGGCAGGAGCCAGAGTGGGCCTATGCAGTCACCACGCTCCCTGCCATGGAGGCCGTTCAGGCAGCCAAGGCGGAGGCCGCAGGGGGGCTCCGTGCCAGTGATGAACTAGACGCTGCCCTGAGACGTGCGCTGTACACCGAGCACAGGTGCATCAGCATTTTGCCTACCGTGCTTGATATTGCAAGCGATTGCGTCCACGTGAATGTTGAGGTGCTTGCGGCCCTGCTGGAATCCGGTGAAGCGCGCAGTGCCCTGTACGAGCAATCGGCGCTCGCCCGAACGGATGCGGTGAGATGCAGCCCCCATGTCTTCGCGGCGTCGGGCTTCGCTGAAGCGAACCCTGGAGTCGTGTATCGATGGACTGGAGGTGCCGAACGGGGATTCCCCCGGCTGGAGTCGTACGACCCCTCATGGGCGCACGACTTGGCGGCTGCCGTGGCTCGATTCTCCGCCCAGTGAACGACCGGCTGAGGGAGCAAGGCGGCTGGCATCGGCCCCTTGACAAGCAAGCGGATGCCGCCACAAAATGTGCATACACTTTGGAGGTCGACACATGCGAGTCGCGATTGCCACAGTCGAGGAACTCCCGCTGGGCACGTTGAAGAAGGTGCTGGTGCAGGGCTTCGCAGACCCGTTGGTCGTGGGCAATGCGGATGGTGTCTACTTCGCCATGCGCGACGAGTGCAATCACGGAGAGGCTGATCTCTCCGAGGGCGAACTGGTCGGCTTCGAGATCGTCTGTCCACTGCATTCAGGATGCTTCGACGTGCGTACGGGCAAGGCCACGAAGAGGCCAGCCAAGCGACCCCAGCGGGTCTACCCTGTTGAAATCGCCGACGGGACAGTCTTCGTCGATTTCGGTGTTGATCCCCCGTCTGAATCCACCACCGATCTGGCCACATCCGCGTAAGACACGAGTTCGCAGCGAGAACGCCGAAAGGAGATCGACAGTGACCGTCATCGAGAATCAGCCGGCCGAAACAGAGCCAGGAGTAATGGAGGACGTCAAGCGTTGGAGCCGGAGAAACCCGGAGCTAGGCAATGAGCCGCTGTCCGTCGACCGGTTCGTTTCTCCAGAGTGGTTTGAACGTGAGCGCACGCAATTGTTCGCGAAGTCCTGGATCAATCTCGGAAGCCTGCACGACCTGAGCGGCCCCGACTCCTTCTTCACGCGTGATCTCGCAGTACTCGACAAGCAGATTCTGGTCACCTGCGATTCAGATGGACAGATCCGTGCCTTTCACAATGTTTGCTCGCACCGCGGTATGAAGCTGGTGTGGGAGGAGAGAGGCACCTGCCCAGGTCCCCTAGCCTGTCGCTTCCACGGCTGGGCCTACAACAAGGATGGCTCCGTCCGTGCCGTGCCAGATGAGGGTGAGTTTCATTTCGGAGACCGCAAGAACATTGGACTAGTGGCACTTCGCACCGAGGTGTGGAATGGCTTCATCTTTGTCAACTTCGATGATGAAGGCACGGTGAGTCTCCAGGAACATCTCGGCCCGCTCGGCGAGAGGTTCAACGATTTCCCCTATGACATTCTTCAACTGGACTATCGGTTCGAGATTGCGGAACGGGCAAATTGGAAGGTCGCCATTGATGCTCAGAACGAGATCTATCACGTTCCCATGCTCGCCCCGGTGCATCGATTCCTCGCACAAGGCGCGTTTGCTTCAAATGATGATGGCTATACCCGGCTGAATGACTTCCGACGTATGGGGTGGCATACCCGCTATACGTCGACATCTGAGCCATATGACGAAACACCGTTCTCAGATGCTGTAGGCA
>JBIIJX010000157.1:0-5921 GCA_044233495.1 Candidatus Nanopelagicales bacterium | reverse complement strand
GCCGGAGGCCGCCACCACCTCCGGCACCACGGTGCGGGGGTCGCCGTGCCGGATCGTCAGGTGTCGGCCGATGCTCGCGCCGAGCCGGTCGAGGGAGTCCACGAGGTAGGCCTGCCGCACGGCCCCGGCCGGATCCCACAGGTTCGGGTCGACGACGAACAAGGCCATGACCTGGCCGTCGCCGCTGGCCCGTGCCTCCTCGATGGCTGCGAGCAGAGCGGGATTGTCGCGCAGTCGCAGGTCCCGGCGGAACCACATGATGGTGGGCACGCTCGCAGGCTAGGCACTAGGTTCGAGGGGGGCAAATGGGGGCCGGAGCCACGGGAGGGAGCACGGTGAGCGACCTGATCGACACCACCGAGATGTACCTCCGCACGATCTTCGAGCTCGAGGAGGAGGGCGTGCGGCCGATGCGCGCCCGCATCGCCGAGCGCCTGCATCAGAGCGGCCCCACGGTGTCGCAGACGGTGGCCCGGATGGAGCGTGACGGTCTCGTGCTGGTCAGCGCGGACCGGCAGCTCGAGCTCACTGCGCTGGGCAGGTCGATCGCGACCCGCGTGATGCGCAAGCACCGCCTCGCCGAGTGCATGCTCGTGCAGTTGCTCCAGATGCCGTGGGAGGAGGTGCACGCCGAGGCCTGCCGGTGGGAGCACGTGATGAGCGAGTCGGTGGAGCGGCGCCTGCTGGAGGTCCTCGACCACCCGACCGTGTCGCCGTACGGCAATCCGATCCCCGGACTCGAGGAGCTCGATGCCCATGCCTATGCGTCGCCCGTCGACCTCGAACGCATGGTCCCGCTGAGCGAGGCCTGCCGCGATGACGTCTCACGTGTCGTCATCCGCCGTATCGCCGAGCCGATCCAGGACGACGCCGAGGTGATGACCCGCATGCACCGCATCGGCGTCACTCCCGGTGCGTCGGTGAAGGTGCACCGGTCACCTGGCGGCGTCATGATCGGCAGCGCTGGTGAGTACTCCGAGCTCTCCGACGAGGTCGCGGTGCACGTCCTGGTCGAGACGGCCATCTGACTCCGAAGGCTCCTGCGCGAGTCAGCCCTCCTGGCTGATCTGGACGATGACCGCCTTCGGCTCGGTGAAGAACTCACGGCTGAAGTTGCCGCCCTCGCGGCCGACGCCGGAGTCGCCGACTCCGCCGAACGGAGCGCGCAGGTCGCGGATGAAGAAGCAGTTGACCCACACGGTCCCGGCGTCGAGCCTCGCGGCGACCCGGTGCGCGCGGGACAGGTTCTCGGTGAACACCATCGCATTGAGCCCGTAGCGGGTGTCGTTTGCGAGAGCCACGGCCTCGGCCTCGGTGTCGAACCTCGTCGCGACCGTGACCGGGCCGAAGATCTCCTCCTTCACCACGCGTGCGTCAGCGGGGGCATCCGTGATGATCGTCGGGTTCACGCCCCAGCCCTCGCCGAGGCCGCCCGTGAGGATGCGCCCACCGCCGAGGGCATCGCTGTCGAGAAAGCTCGACACCTTGGTGAAGTGCTCGTGGCTGGCCAGTGCCGGGGAGAACTGGGTGGCGGGATCCTTGGGATCGCCGATCACCAGGGCCTCGGCGGCCGCCTTGTAGCGTGCCATGAACTCGTCGTAGATCCCGCTCTGCACGTACAGACGGCTGCCCGCCAGGCAGACCTGACCGGCGTTGCGGAAGATCGCCTCCACGGCCCAGTGCACGGCGTTGTCGAGGTCGGCGTCGTCGAAGATGAGGTTCGCACCCTTTCCGCCGAGCTCGAGGCTGACCGGAGTGAGGTTGCGTGCGGCGACACCGCTGATGATCTTCCCGGTGCCGGACTCCCCGGTGAAGGTGATGCGGTCGACGTCGGGATTCTCCGTCAGCGCCGAGCCGGCGGAGTCAGGTCCGTAGCCGTGCACGATGTTGAGCACGCCGGGCGGGAAGCCGGCCTCGATGGCCAGGCGTCCGAGGATGGTCGCCGAGACGGGGGTGTCCTCGGCCGGCTTCCACACGACGGTGTTACCCCACGCCAGCGCAGGCATCACCTTCCAGGTGCCGAGCATCAACGGGAAGTTCCAGGGCGAGATCGCGACGACGACGCCGACCGGCTCCCAGCGGCTGTAGGCGTGGTGTCCGGAGTCCATCGGGTAGGCGTCGGCCATCGACTGCCGGGCGTGGTCGGCGAAGAACCGCACGTTCAGGATCGACCGTGTGACGTCATGGTGCGCCTGCGTGATGGGCTTGGCCATGTCACGGGTGTCGGCCATGGCGAGCTCGTCGGCATGCTCCTCCATGAGGTCGGCGAGGCGGTGCATGAGCTGCTGCCTCTTCTCGAACCCCATGCGAGGCCACGGGCCGTGGTCGAAGGCCGCGCGCGCTGCCGCGACGGCGCGATCGGCGTCGGGCTTGCCGCCGCAGGCGATGACGGCCCACTGCTCACGCGTGTATGGGTCGATGTCGGGCATCGTCGCACCGTCGACAGACGGCACCTCAGCGCCGTCGATGATGTGGCCGTAGAAGTCCATGGGCCGTCCTTTCGTCTGGGCGCGAGGCTAGGCGCCCGCCACGCTAGCGCCCGAGTGCGGTTCCTGATGCCGGAACAGCAGGTCCGGTCCGCCGAATCCACGGCGCACACGGCCGACGAGGGTCGGTCAGCCCCGCCCGGTCATCTGCGCCGACAGGCGCTTGGCCGCGGCCTGCACGAGCCGGGCCTGTCGGTCCGGGTGCTCGCCCAGTTCGTCCACCCCGCCCGTGACCGAGATCGCCGCAATAGCGATGCCGTGCCCGTCGAGAACGGGGGCGGCAACGGAAGCGAGGGATTCCATCAGCTCCCCGCGGGACGTTGCGTAGCCCTGACGCCTGATGCGCGCCAGCTCGGCTGTGAACGCGGCCTTGGAGTCGAGAGTGTGCGAGGTGTAGACGGGAAACCCCGCCGTGATTCGTGCGTGCGCCCCCTCCGGGTCGTAGGCGCAGATGACCTTGCCCGACGATGTCGCGTGCAGCGGCCACCGGCGGCGGTACTCGCCCATCGCCTTCATTCCACGCAGGGTCGCCAGTCGGTCGAGGAAGAGCGAGTCGGCGCCGTCGCGGATGGACAGGTGGACCGTCCATCCACTGGCCTCGCGCAGGTGCTCCAGCAGAGCCTTCGACTGGCGTCGCAGTTCCACCCGCTCCAGGGCCAGCTGCCCGAGCTCGAACAGGTGCAGGCCGAGTCGGTAGCGGCCGTTCTCGACGCTCTGCTCGACGAGACCGCGAGATGCCAGCGTCGTCAGCAGTCGATGGGCGGTGCTCTTCGCCACGCCCAGTCGCCGGGCCACGTCGGTGACGCCCAGCTCCTCGTCCTCTAGGAAGCAGTCGAGCACGGCGAGAGCCGAGGCCACGGACTTCAGGCCACCGGCGACCTCGTGCTCACTCAAGCGCCCGGGCCGCTCGTCTGCCCGGCCCTACGCGAGCCCAGCCGAGACCGGTGCCCGGTCGAAACCCGGTCGCAGCGGCATGCCCGAGCTGCCGCCCGGGCCGAGCTTCACGCCGAGCATCTGGTGCAGCTCGATCTGGTTGATGTCGAAGCCCAGTCGTGAGGCGGCCATGTACAGGCGCCACACGCGCGCGGTGCCAAGACTCGATTCCGCGACTGCCTCGTCCCAGTTCGACTCGAGGTTCTCGCACCAGTGCTTCAGGGTGAGTGCATAGTGCTCGCGCAGGTTCTCCTCGTGACGAATCTCGAAGCCCGCGGTGTTCATCGCCGTCATGACCTGCGATGGGCCGGACAGCTCGCCGTCGGGGAACACGTACCGGTTGATGAAGGACTTGCGGAAGTGCGACTGCCAGCCGTCGTTGGGCCGGGTGATCGTGTGGTTCAGCATGCGGCCCTCGGGGCGCAGCTTTCCGTACAGGAAGGAGAAGTAGGAGGGGTAGTTCGCGCGCCCGATGTGCTCGGTGAGGCCGATGGACGAAACCGCGTCGAATCCCGACTCCGAGACGTCTCGATAGTCGCTGAACCGGATCTGAGCGACGTTTTCCAGTCCGGCGTCGGCGATCGACCGCTGACCCCACAGTGCCTGCTGCTCGGAGAGCGTCACCCCGATCGCGGTGACCCCGTAGTTCTTGACCGCGTGCAGCACCATGCCGCCCCAACCGCAGCCCACGTCGAGCAGCCGCATGCCCGGCTTCAGGCCCAGCTTGCGGCACACGAGGTCGAACTTCTCCTCCTGAGCCGTCTCCAACGATGCGTCTGCGGTGGGGAACACCGCGCACGTGTAGGCCATCGAGGGCCCCAGCACGAAGGAGTAGAAGCGGTTGCTGACGTCGTAGTGGTGGTGGATCGCCTCCGCGTCCCGGATCTTGGAGTGACGTCGGCCGCCGAGGCGTCGCTCCTGGGGCGGCGGGGCTGGACGCTTGACGGCGTACGGGGCGAAGGCGCGGGCAAGCTCGAGCTTGTCGCGCCATGACAGGTGGTCCAGGGGCAGCGGGTAGAGCCTGGACAGTGCCGTGTACGCGTCGCCGATGATCTCGAGGTCGCCGGTGACGTAGGCGCGCGCCAGGCCCAGCTGGCTGGGGGCACTGGCGAAGTACTCGACGGCCCGGGGACTTCGCACCTCCAGGGTCACCTCCGCGTCGGCCGGGCCGGCGCTGGACCCGTCGTAGGCACGGAAGCCCACACCTCGCTCGGCGGGCACGATCATCGAGAAAGCGTCGGCCAGCTTCATGACCGCTCCACCACCTTCGCGTAGAGATCCTTCAGGCGCGACTGAGGATCGTACTTGCCCTTCAGTCGGGCGTACTCGGATCCTCCATAAATCGACCAGAACGTCTCGCGGTCGTAGAAGGCGGTCGAGTACAGCGACTTGCGGCCGTCGAGGGCGGTGACAACCTCCTCGATCCGCCGGTTGACGGTGCCGTCGGCGGGGGAGGCCCCGTCGGGCAGGGCGACGGTCGACCAGAAGCCGACGTTGACGTAGAGGACCTCCGGGTCGAACTCGTACAGCGGCCAACGGGCACCGGGGTCGCGCTGCCGCAGCGGGCACACCCACACCGGCTGGATTCCCACCTCGCGATGGAAGAAGTCGAGGAACTCCGTCAGGCGATCGACGGGCACCTCGATGTCCTGCACCACGGCCTCCCGCACCGGGCGTCCGCGGCGGCGGGCCACGCGGTTCGAGAGGTCATGCTTGCGCTCGATGGCGACGAGCTTCCAGTAGACGTCGCTGCGAAGCTTGGACTTCGGCCACAGTCGGCGCACGGCCGGCTTCTGGGCGCCGAAGGCGCGCGAGCACCAGAACCAGTCGGTGTCCCAGCGCCACAGGTAGTCATGGATGGTGAGCACGTCGATGGCCTTGCGCTGGATCGACCGGTAGTAGATGTCCATTCCGGTGTAGTCGCTGATGCTCACGCCCGCCGGCGGATCGTCGACCATCGTGGCGATCGTCAGGTACTGCTCGTCGGCGGAGAACACGGTGCCGTCGAGGAAGTCGACCTGGCGTGCCTCGAACGTACGCGCTGCGCTGATCTCCTCGATCGCGGCCGTCAGCGCCGCGGCGGTGCTGAACCGCACGTGGCGCAGCAGCACGTAGGGCCGCACGGGCTCGAGCTCGATCTTCAGACGCAGGGCGTATCCGAGGGTGCCGTACGAGTTGGGAAAGCCATAGAACAGGTCGCGGTGCGGATCGTCGTCGTCGCCCGAGACGGTCAGGATCTCGCCGGCACCCGTCAGGATGTCCATGTCGATGACTGACTCATGGGGTGTGCCGCTGCGGAAGCTCGCGCTCTCGATCCCGAGGCCGGTGACGGCGCCGCCGAGAGTGATCGTGCGCAGCTGCGGCACGCACAGCGGTATCAGCCCGTACGGGAGAGTGGCGTCGACGAGGTGCTCGTAGGTGGTCATGCCCAGCACCTCGGCGGTGCGGGAGACGGGGTCGATGTGGAGCACGCCGTCGAAGGCCGCGACATCGAGGCCGGTT
>JBIIJX010000156.1:0-5960 GCA_044233495.1 Candidatus Nanopelagicales bacterium | reverse complement strand
TTGGGCCCTACCGCCGACCGACGCCCCCGGAGACGCCATGGACTCCCGCCCCCTGTCGCACGACCTGTCGTATGACGGCGTTCCCGACCGGTTCGGCTATCAGGGGCTGACCTTCGACGACGTGCTGCTCGTTCCTGCGGAGTCCGACGTCGTCCCGAGTGAGGTCGACACCGCCTCCTACGTCACGCGAAACATCCGGGTCCTGATGCCTCTGGTGTCGAGCGCCATGGACACCGTGACCGAGGCACGCATGGCCATCGCCATGGCCCGCCAGGGCGGTGTCGGGGTGCTGCACCGCAACCTGCCGATCGAGGAGCAGGCGGCGCAGGTCGACCTGGTCAAGCGGTCCGAGGCCGGAATGGTGAACAACCCGATCACCTGCTCGCCCGACGACACCCTCGCCGATGTCGACCGCATGTGCGGGCGCTACCGGATCTCCGGCGTGCCGGTCGTCGATGCTCACGGGGTGCTCGTGGGGATCGTCACCAACCGCGACATGCGCTTCGAGGAGGACATGCGTCGTCCGGTCCGTGAGGTCATGACACCCATGCCCCTCGTGACTGCAGCGCCGGGGATCGCACCGGAGGAGGCCCTCGCGCTGCTCGCCAGTCGCAAGGTGGAGAAGCTTCCGCTCATCGACGATGCGGGCCGCCTGCAGGGGCTGTTCACCGTCAAGGACTTCGTGAAGAGCGACAAGTACCCGCATGCGACGAAGGACGCCTCCGGTCGGCTCGTGGTCGGCGCCGCCGTTGGTGTGGGAGAGGACGCCGAACTCCGCGCCAAGGCGCTCATCGAGGCCGGTGTCGACTTCCTCATCGTCGACACCGCGCACGGCCACTCGCGGGCCGTCATCGACATGGTTCGTGCACTGAAGTCGCAGTCCACAGTCGACGTCGTGGGCGGCAATGTGGCCACGCGTGCCGGTGCCCAGGCCCTCGTCGATGCGGGGGCCGACGGCGTCAAGGTAGGTGTCGGACCCGGTTCCATCTGCACCACGCGCGTCGTCGCGGGTGTCGGTGTGCCCCAGATCTCGGCGATCTACGAGGCGTCGCTCGCCTGCCGGCCGGCCGGCGTGCCCGTCATCGGCGACGGTGGCGTCCAGTACTCGGGCGACATCGCGAAGGCGCTGGTGGCAGGGGCCGACACCGTGATGCTCGGGTCGCTTCTCGCCGGTACCGAGGAGGCCCCCGGTGACGTCGTGTTCGTCAATGGCAAGCAGTACAAGTCCTACCGCGGCATGGGATCCCTGGGAGCCATGCAGTCACGCGGCGAGGCCCGGTCCTACAGCAAGGATCGCTACTTCCAGGATGACGTTCTCAGCGACGACAAGCTCGTGCCGGAGGGAATCGAGGGCATGGTCGCCTACCGCGGGTCCATCGCGGCGGTCGCGCACCAGCTGGTGGGAGGTCTGCGTGCGTCCATGGGCTACAGCGGTGCGCAGACCATCGACGAGCTCCACGCGAAGGGAACCTTCGTGCGCATCACCTCTGCAGGCCTGCGTGAGAGCCATCCGCATGACGTCCAGATGACCATCGAGGCACCCAACTACTCGGGGCGGTAGCGCGTGACTGACATCCAGATCGGCGGAGTGAAGCGCGCCCGCCGCGGCTACTCGCTCGACGAGGTCGCCATCGCGCCGAGTCGACGCACGCGCGACGCAGAAGCCGTGTCGACCGCGTGGACCATCGATGCGTACCGGTTCGACACCCCCATCCTTGCCGCGCCCATGGACTCCGTGGTGTCGCCGGACTCCGCAGCGGCGCTGGCCGCGAACGGCGTGCTTGCCGTGCTCAACCTCGAGGGTGTCTGGGGCCGGTATGAGGATCCAGCGCCGCTCCTGGCCGAGATCGCCGCACTGCCCGCCGACGCGGCCACGGCACGACTCCAGGAGGTCTACGGCCAACGTCCCGTCGATGTGGATCTCGTCAAGCGGCGCATCAGCGACATGCGGGCCAGCGGTGTCACCGTCGCCGTAGCGACCTCGCCGCAGGCTGCTTCTCGGCTTGCCCCCGTCGCGGCTCAGGCTGGCGCCGACATCGTCGTGATCCGGGGCACGACCGTCTCGGCCGAGCACGTATCGGGTGACGGCGCTGGCCTGAACCTGAAGGAGTTCATCCACGATCTCGACGTGCCCGTCATCGTCGGCGGCTGCGCCACGCACCAGGCGGCCCTGCACCTGATGCGGACCGGTGCGGCGGGAGTGCTCGTCGGCTTCGGCGGCGGAGCGTCTCACACCACCGCTGACGTGCTGGGTGTTCGCGTGCCGATGGCCAGTGCCATCGCCGACGTCGCTGCCGCGCGACGCGACTATCTCGACGAGTCCGGTGGCCGCTACGTCCACGTCATCGCTGACGGATCGATGGGACGCAGCGGGGATCTCGTCAAGGCATTCGCGTGCGGTGCCGATGCGGCCATGGTCGGCTCGATCTTCGCCCGCGCGACCGATGCCCCGGGTGGTGGCGCCCACTGGGGCGCGGAGGCATGGCACACACATCTGCCGCGAGGCGAGCGCAACCTCATGCGCACGGTGGGCACCCTCGCCGAGATCGTGAACGGTCCCTCGCGGAGCTCCGACGGCACCATGAACATCGTCGGTGCCCTGCGCAAGGCCATGGCGACCACCGGCTACAGCGACCTGAAGGAGTTCCAGCGCGTGGAGATGGTCGTCACCGGGTGAGGGAGGTCCGGGCTCCGTTCACCGGGGAGGTCATCGGGACGTTCGACGACGATGACCGCACGTCGGTCGCGACGACTTTCGCCCGGGCACGCGCCGCCCAGCCCGCATGGTCCGCGATGTCGGTGAAGGCTCGCGCGGAGATCATCCTGCGGCTGCACGACATCGTCGCTCAGCGTCGCAACGAGATCCTCGATCTCCTCCAGCGTGAAGCCGGAAAGGCCCGCCGTGACGCGCTCGAGGAGGTCCTCGATGTGCTCATCGCCGCTCGGCACTACGCACGTGACGCTCCGCGACTCCTCGCCGCACGGCGAGTCCGCGGTGCCATTCCCGTGATCGTCGGAGTGGAGGTGCGTCACATTCCCTGGGGGGTGGTCGGTGTCATCGCTCCGTGGAACTACCCGCTGACGCTGACCGCGAGCGACGCCATCCCGGCGCTCCTGGCAGGCAACTGCGTCGTCGTCAAGCCAGACGAGCACACCACTCTCACCGCCCTGTGGGTGCTCGATCGCTTCCGCGATGCCGGCCTGCCCGACGATGTGCTCCAGGTTGTCTGCGGGTCCGGTGACGTCGTCGGTCCGTGGGTTATCGACGAGGCGGACTACGTGATGTTCACCGGCTCTACGCGCGTGGGCCGAATCGTGGCGGAAGCCTGTGGGACGCGGCTGATCCCGTGCTCGATGGAGCTCGGGGGCAAGAACGCCATGGTCATCCGGGAGGACGCGGACCCCGAGCGTGCTGCGGAGATCGCCGTGCGGGCCTCGTTCTCGAACGCAGGCCAGCTGTGCATCTCCATGGAGCGCATCTACGTGCACGAGGCTGTCCGTGACGCCTTCACGGACGCGTTCGTCCGGCGGACCACGTCCCTCAGGCTCGGCAACCAGGTCGGCTGGGGCAGCGATGTCGGCTCCCTCATCTCGGCCCAGCAGCTCGCCCGTGTGCAGGCGCATGTCGACGACGCGGTGAGCAAGGGGGCCACCGTGCTCGCCGGCGGACGCGCGCGACCGGACATCGGGCCCTGGTTCTTCGAGCCGACCATCCTCGCCGGGGTCACGGAGGGGATGGTGGTCTGTGACGAGGAGACCTTCGGTCCGGTGGTTGCGATCAACCCCGTGGCGTCCGACGAGGAAGCCGTACGGCGAGCCAACGACACCTCGTATGGGCTCAACGCATCGGTGGTCGGACGCGATCGTCGAGCGGCGCAGCGGGTGGCGCGGCTCCTGAGGGCCGGCACCGTGAATGTCAACGAGGGGTATGCCGCTGCATGGGGGAGTGTCCGTGCTCCCATGGGAGGCATGGGGCAGTCAGGTCTGGGTCGTCGACACGGGGACGAGGGGCTGATGAAGTTCACCCAGGCGCAGTCGGTCGTCACGCAGCGGGCGCTGGGCTTCGGTGCCCCCGCTGGCTGGAGCGACGAGCGCTGGGGGTCTGCCCTGGTCTTCGCCGTCACGGCCATGAAGCGGCTCGGCCTGAAGTAGGTTGCGGCCATGAGCAACCTCGACTTCGACGTGCTCGTCATCGGGTCCGGATTCGGCGGTTCCGTCACGGCCCTGCGACTGACCGAGAAGGGCTATCGGGTCGGGGTGCTCGAGGCCGGTCGCCGCTTCCGCGACGACGAGTTTCCGAAGACGTCATGGCGCCTGCGCGACTTCCTGTGGGCTCCGCAGATCGGCTGCACAGGGATCCAGCGGATGCACCTGCTCAAGGATGTGCTCGTGCTCGCGGGTGCGGGAGTGGGCGGTGGGTCGCTGAACTACGCCAACACCCTCTACACCCCGGGTCGGGAGTTCTTCTCCGATCCTCAGTGGCGCGACATCACCGACTGGCAGGCCGAGCTCGCTCCGTACTACGACCAGGCCTCCCGCATGCTCGGGGTGGCGGACAACCCGACCATGACGCCGAGCGACGAGGTCATGCGCACGGTGGCCGACGACATGGGTGTCGGTCACACCTTCCGCCTCACGCCCGTTGGCGTCTTCTTCGGCGAGGGTCCGGGTGTGACGTCATCGGATCCCTTCTTCGGCGGTGCAGGGCCGGTGCGCACGGGATGCACCGAGTGCGGCGAGTGCATGACCGGCTGCCGCTACAACGCGAAGAACACACTGGTCAAGAACTACCTGTACCTCGCGGAGCAGGCTGGTGCCGTCATCCACCCGCTCACGACCGTCACGGCTCTGCTGCCGCGCACACGCGGCGGCTACCTCGTGCAGACGGAGCGCACCGGCACGAACCAGCGACGCACCTTCACCGCCGCCGAGGTGGTCCTGGCCGCAGGAACGTACGGCACCCAGCGCCTCCTGCACCGGATGAAGGCGAACGGGATGCTCCCGAACCTGTCGCCCATGCTCGGTCGCAAGACCCGCACCAACTCCGAGGCGATCGTGGGTGCCGTGACGGACGTCACCGACCACGACTTCACCCGAGGTGTCGCCATCACGTCGAGCTTCCATCCCGATGACGTCACCCATGTCGAGCCGTGTCGCTATGGGCGAGGGTCCAACTCGATGGGTCTGATGCAGTCCCTGCTCACCACGCCCAAGCGCGGTCGCAGGCGCTGGCAGGTGCTCCTCGGCGAGATCGCCCGGCGTCCGGCCGAGTTCCTGGCCCTGCTCGATGTTCGCGGGTGGAGCGAGCGCTCCGTCATCGCCCTAGTCATGCAGACGGTCGACAACTCCCTGACCGTGCGAGGAGCCCGCGGGTTCCTGGGACGTTGGCACCTGACCACCGAGCAGGACGGCTCCGCGCCGAGTCCGACCTACCTTCCCGTTGCTCACGACGTGATACGCCGGGTTGCCGAGCACATCGACGGTGTGGCAGCGGGGAGCATCTTCGAGAACATCGACGCACCTGTCACGGCTCACTTCGTCGGCGGATGCGTCATCGGAGCGGATGCTGATCACGGGGTCATCGACGCCTATCACCGGGTCTTCGGCCATCCGGGACTCCACATTGTCGACGGTTCGGCCGTCGCGGCCAACCTCGGCGTCAATCCCTCGCTCACGATCACGGCGCAGGCTGAGCGGGCCATGGCCATGTGGCCCAATGCCGGCGAGCCGGATCTGCGTCCGGAACCGGGAGCCGCGTACCGCCCGGTGCCGCCGGTGCTGCCGCGGTGCCCGGTCGTTCCGGCCGGAGCGCCCGGTGAGCTCCGCCTGCCTCAGGACGCGACCGTCGTCTAGCGCGTGTCGCCCGATTGCATGACATGACCCGGCCCGTGTTGCGGCCCGAGGGTGGTCCATGGAGTGACAGCCTTACTCCATCGACGAGGGAGGGCTCGGGACGTGGT
>JBIIJX010000266.1:0-3002 GCA_044233495.1 Candidatus Nanopelagicales bacterium | reverse complement strand
GCGGGCGGCTGTCGCGCTGCTCGTCGACCAGTCGTTCTCCATGGTGATGAACGACACCTGGAGTGCGGCCAAGACGATGGCTTTGGCCCTGCACTCGCTGACCGCGACGAGCTTTCCCCTCGATGCCCTGCAGGTGATCGGCTTTGCGAACATGGCTCGGATCATCGACCCGATGGACATCCCCGACCTGCAGGCCAGCGAGATCCAGGGCACGAACCTCCAGCACGCCCTGATGCTCGCCGGCCGATTTGTCGACCGTCATCCCGGCGCGCAACGGATCGTCATGGTCGTGACCGACGGCGAGCCGACGGCGCATCTCAGCCCGGACGGCGGCTGGTGGTTCGACTGGCCTCCGACGCGCGAGACGATCACGGAGACGGTCGCGCAGGTCGATGCCATGACTAGGCGGCGCGTGCCCATCAGCTGGTTCCGCCTCGGCGACGAGCCCCGGCTGGCCCGGTTCCTGGACCAGATGGCCCGGCGCAACGGCGGCAGGGTGCTCGCCCCCTCAACCGATCGGCTGGGCGACTACGTGATCAGCGACTACGTCCGGGCCCGTACCCGCTGAAGTGGACGTGAGGTTGCCGACCCTTGCTAGTTTGGTCCGAATCCTCACCCTGGGAGCGCCATGACCATCGATCCGAGCACCGTCCCCGCCATCGCCCTGAACGACGGCACCTCGATCCCGCAGATCGGGTTCGGCACGTGGCAGGTGGCGCCGGAGGATGCCGAGCCCTCGACGAGGGAGGCGTTCGCGGTCGGCTACCGGCATGTCGACACGGCGGCCGTGTACGCCAACGAGGCCGAGGTCGGCCGGGCCATCGCCGGCTGCGGTCTGCCGCGTGATGATCTCTACGTGACGACGAAGCTCTGGAATCCGGACCAGGGCTACGACGAGGCCATGCGCGCCTTCGATCGCAGCATGTCCAAGCTCGGGATCGAGCAGCTCGACCTCTACCTCATCCACTGGCAGTGCGTGCAGTTCGGCAAGTACCTCGACACCTGGCGGGCCATGATCGAGCTGCGAGACTCTGGTCGGGTGCGGTCGATCGGCGTCTCCAACTTCAAGGAGCCCGCCCTGCGGGAGATCATCGATGCCACAGGCGTCGTGCCCGTGCTCAACCAGGTCGAGCTCCACCCCTGGCTCCCGCAGACCGAGCTCCGTTCTGTGCATGCCGAGCTCGGCATCGCGACGGAGTCCTGGAGCCCGCTCGCATCGGGACAGCTCATCAATGATCCGGTGCTCGCTGGAGTCGCTGCGAAGCACGGAAAGTCCACCGCTCAGGTCATGATCCGGTGGCACCTGCAGCTGGGCCTCATCGTGCTGCCGAAATCCGTGACTCCGTCTCGGATCGCCGACAACATCGACGTGTTCGACTTCGCACTCGACGCCGACGACATGGCCGCGATCGCGAGCCTGGAGAGCGGCCGCCGTACCGGGCCGGATCCGGACGAGTATCTCGAGCTGGGCTGGGGCTGATTGGATGCTGGCTCCTCAGGCCTGATGTGGCGCTGCCATGCAGCATAGGTGCCTGCAAGAAGGTGCTCCCGCGTTTGACAACGGCCGGTATCGGCGTGCAGCCTGATGTGGGACGTCGGACAAAGGAGGCGAGCATGTCGCGTGTGCAGCTGGCACTGAACGTGTCGGATCTGGAGGCATCGGTGACGTTTTACTCGACCCTGTTCGGGGTCGAGCCCCACAAGCGTCGCCCGGGATACGCGAACTTCGCCATCGATGAACCGCCATTGAAGCTCGTGCTCATCGAGGTGCCTGCCGACGAGCGTGGCACGGGAACCGCCGGAGCCCTTAATCACCTCGGGGTCGAGGTCGAGGATGTCGAGAGGGTCGAGGCCCAGGCCGGCCGCCTGCGTGTCGCGGGCCTGGCCACCTTCGACGAGAAGGACACCACCTGCTGCTACGCCCTTCAGGACAAGGTGTGGGTGCACGATCCCGCGGGAGCGCCCTGGGAGATCTACACCGTCAAGGACGACGATCCCACCAATCCGCAGCCCGCGACAGCCTCCCTCTCCCTGCTCTCCGGGGGCGTTCAGGACGGGGCCTGCTGCGCTCAGCCGGGCTGAAGTCCTCAGGCGTCCATGTCAGGCCCGGTCAGGGTTCTCGAGGCAGCCTTCGGCCTTTTCGATGAGGATGACATCGAGCGTTTCGATGATGACCACGAACGAGTCCCGCCCGCGGCCCAGCACTGCAGCGGTTCGCACGGACTTGTCGCTCTAGCTTCGGCTGTTCCTCCAGGACATCACGGCGAACTTCGATGCGCCCGAGAGCACGCTGAGGACCGACGCGAAGCTCCCGATGGAACCGATCGAGAAGGCCGAGCCGACTGAGCCAATCGACATGAATGAGCCGTACGACCCAATCGACATGAATGAGTTGCGCGAGAAGGCGCTGAGCACGGACTGTCGTGAATTGATGGAGCGAATCGAGTGGTCTGCCATGTCGTTGTTCATGTCGTCAGTATCCCCCGCCTGAAGACGTTCCATTCATCCTCCCGGGCCGCGAGCCTAGAACCCTCCTGTCACAAGTGCCGCCGTCAGCTCCAGGGGGTCTGCAGCACGGATTGGTGTCACGTTGACCTGCAGCAGACCCCTGTGTATGTCTGCACGATCTAGGACTTCTGACCTTTGTCGGGACCGCCAGACTGGCGTCCCAGGCCAGCCCGCCCCCGGCTTGGGTTCTAGGGGTCGGGGTGGCCTGAGGATTCAGGTGCGGAGCACTGGGCGACTAGAGCCAGTCGAGCTTGCTTCGTTCGAACGCGACCGCTCGCAGATCGCCGGACCGTGCATGGCCCTCGAAGTTCTCCGCCCTGGAGAGCCGGCCGCACACTTCGCCGAGTTGAGCACTCGACACGTCGTCAAGAACTTCCTGATAGGTGACGGTGCGCAGGAACTTCCCCACCCAGAGGCCGCCTGTGTACCGAGCCGCGCCTCGAGTCGGAAGGACATGATTCGTGCCGATGACCTTGTCTCCGTATGGGACACAA
>JBIIJX010000263.1:0-3034 GCA_044233495.1 Candidatus Nanopelagicales bacterium | reverse complement strand
CACAAGTGTTCTGCCCGAGGAACAGAGCGCCGTAGTTGCTCATCTCATCCAGCGCCCGACGTGGATTCGCCGTCAGGATCTCAACGTGCTCCGAGGCATACTCGTCGGCTACCCGGAATGCCTCGTCAAGGTCGTCTACCAGTACGACCTCACCGTGGTCTCTCCAAGCGGGCTCAGCATTGGCCCTCGTTGGCATTCCCGGAAGCAGAGACTCGATCTCGGCCAGAACCGCCTTGGCGAGCTGCTCCGACGGAGTCACGAGAACGGCCGGCGAGTCGGGGCCATGCTCCGCCTGGCCTAAGAGATCCACCGCCACCGTTAGGGGATCCACTGTGTCGTCCGCGACGATGAGAATCTCGGTCGGGCCAGCGACAAGGTCGATTCCGATCCGCCCGAAGAGCTGGCGCTTCGCTTCCGCGACGTAGGCATTGCCGGGACCCGCGATCAGATGCACGGGGGCGATCGACTCAGTGCCAATCGCCATCGCCGCAATCGCCTGCACGCCGCCCAGAACGAGGATCTCGTCAGCTGCCGCGATGTGGAGTGCGGCGATGGAGCGGGCAGGAATCTTCCCGTGGTCTGGTGGCGTACACGCGAGGACCCGAGGGACCCCGGCTACCTTGGCGGTCAAGGCCGTCATGTGCGCGCTTGCCAGCAATGGGTACCGTCCGCCCGGCACGTAAGCGCCAACGTCCGAGATGGGCAGATTCCTGTGCCCGAGGATCACTCCAGGGATCGTCTCAACCTCGATATCAGTGATCGTCGACCGCTGGGCCTCAGCGAAGCAGCGGACTTGATCCTGTGCGTATTCGATGTCGCGAAGAATCTGTGCAGGCACCTGGTCCAAAGCAGACTGGATCTGCTCTGGCGAGAGCCGGAAGGACTCGGGACTCCAGGAGTCGAACCGCTCTGAGTAGTCCCGGACCGCAGCGTCACCTCGGCTCTCCACCTCAGAGATCACCTCTGAGACCACGTCGGCAACGCGACGATCCAGGTCTGTCTGCTTGCTCGCCGCCGATGTTCCTTGCTTGAGATACCGCTTCACAGGTGCTGCTCCTCCGCTCGCTCCTCGGCGTACTGATTCTGCCGATCATCAGTGATGTATTCCGGGATCGGGAAGTCCCACCATCCTGGAACGAATGGCCCGGCCGCATCTCGCGCGGTCGCGACTTCCACCAGGGCTGGTTCCGCACCATTCACTGCGGCGCGTAGAGAGGCGGCCAGTGACTCAGGGGTGTCGGCGCGATAGGCGCGCAGGCCGAACGCATCCGCCACCTCGACAAAGTTGGGCGAGTACGCGGTGCCGTCCGGCCGGTTGAACTCGCTTCCAATGTGGCGATCATGCAGTTTCCTCTGCCCGCCACGAATCGACATGTAGCCGGCGTTGTTCTGCACAACGAAGACAACGGGGATCGCGTTCGCTACGCAGACCGCCATCTCCTGCAGCGTTTGCAGGAAGTCACCATCGCCGAGGACGCACACCACTCGGCGGTCCGGATGAGCCAATTGGGCGCCGATGGCGGCGGGGACAGCCCACCCCATCGACGAGTACGAACCGGAGGTCAGATGGGTTCGCGGCTCGTAGACCGGGAACGTCTGCTTCACGGCGCCCTGGGTGTTTCCGGAACCCACAACGATGATCCCGTCGCGTGGGAGCACCTTGCGCAATTCCCCCAGTGGGCGCTGCGAGGTGAAGGGGGTCTCGTCGCTGTCACGCCTCGCGGCGAGCATCTGCTCCCAATCCGCCATCCGTTCCTGCACGTCCGCAAGGAAGGCCGTACGGTCGGGACTGGGGGCGTCAATCTGCTCAAGGGCGTCGGAAAGAGCGGAGACTGCCGGCTTTGCATCCGCAAGGATGCCCACGGCGACCGGGTAGTTCTTGCCGATCTCGTGCGGATCGATGTCGATCTGCACGAGCTTGGCCGGCGGGAAGGAGAAGCTGACACCCTTGCGGTAGCTTGATGCGGACCAGTCCGTGAACTTGCACCCCACAGAGATGACCACGTCCGCCGTCGCCGCAATTGTGTTGCCGGCCACGGTACCGGTCTGACCGACACTTCCAGCAAAGAGCTCGTGGTCCTCTGGGAACGCACCCTTGCCGTTCCAGGTCGTGACGACCGCGGCACCGATCGTCTCGGCCAGCCGCCTGACCTCGTCAGCGGCGTCCCCGGTGATCGCTCCGCCGCCTACGACGATGACTGGCCGTGAGGCAGCGTGGACCACGTCAGCGGCTGCCTCAATAGCCTTGGGATCCGGGTACAGGCGACCGGTAGGCAGCCGCGCCTCGAGATCATGGAGGTCAACGTCGACGGACATTGCCTGCACGTCCATCGGCACCTCGATGTGGACGGGGCCTGGCCGCCCGGTGAGCATGGCGCTGAACGCCCGGTGAAGGACGGATGGAAGCTCGCGTGCGTGTGTCACATCCCAGCGACGCTTGGTCACCGGCTCGATCACACGCCGGAAGTCGTTGTCCTGGTACCTGTCGAGCTCCTGCATTACGCCGTGGCCGCGCATGTGCGTCGCCGGTCCTCCGGTAATGAGGAGCAGGGCCGTCGAGTCCGCGAAGGCCGTCGCAAGTCCGATGACCGTGTTGGTAGCGCCGGGGCCGATCGAAGTCATGGCGACCATTGGTCGACCTGTAGCGCGGTAATAGCCATCCGCGAGGTGCACCGCACTCTGTTCGTGGAACACCTGGATGAAAGGAATGGTGGATTCAGGCTGGAGCAGCGCGTCCAGCATCACCCAGCAACCATGGCCAGGGATACCCGCAACGTACGGAACTCCGTAGGACTTCAGCGTCCTCGCAATGATCTCTGAGCCGGTGAGTCGCACGGGCGGTCTCCAATCGAGTTCGAAACTTATACGAGTAACTAGTCTTGCGCAATAATGTTGCCTCTGTCAATGGAACCAGGGATCCTGGCGGTTCGACTGACCGTCCGACTTCGTTGCAGATGCGCGGGCCGGGGTTGACCGGCTCCTCAGGATCGTCTATCTTCGGGAGAAGTTTTTCGAATAACTAGAAGGTGAGCGA
>JBIIJX010000154.1:0-6155 GCA_044233495.1 Candidatus Nanopelagicales bacterium | reverse complement strand
ATCCCTGCTGGCTTCGCTCACCGATGGCGAGTTGACCCAGACTGAGGTTGTCGCGAACCTCATCGGCCTCGTCAATGCTGCGCACGAAACCACCACCAGCTTGATGGCCAACACAATGATCCTCCTCCTGGCCAACCCTGACCAGCTTGCCCTCCTCAGCTCAGACCCGTCTCTGATCCCAGGTGCGATAGCCGAGGTCGGGCGGCTGGAGAGCCCTGCACAGATCATCAGCAGGATGGCGACCCGTGACGTTCGTCTCGATGGAGTGGAGATTCGAGCCGGGCAGCTTGTCGCAGTCAACCTGGCGCAGGCGAATCGTGATCCCGAGGCCTATCGGGACCCGGATCGTTTCGACGTGACTCGCACGACCCCGGCGCCCCTGACGTACGGCCACGGGGAGCACGTCTGCATCGGCATGGCACTGGCCAAACTGGAGTCCGAGTTGCTCCTCGACCAGCTGCTGCCTCGAATGGAAGGGGCAAGCATCCTGGATGAGCCCATCGTCTGGCGGCCCACCCCGGCATTCCGATGCCCCCAGGAACTGACCATCCGCTTCACCACCGACTCACCATCACGGTAGCCGCCCCCGTGGCGGCCGTACGGGCATCGCAGCACCGTGCGTCAGGCTCACGACACCCGCGGATGCAGACCCAGATGGGCCAGCCGCTCGCCCAAGACCTTGCCCTCCCCGGCCTCGGCGAACATCATCAGCGGCAGTGGAGGATTGAACCCCGCTGAAAGGCTTCCATCCGGTCGGAACGTGTAGTCAGACAGTGACTTGCGGATCTCGCCCAGATCCCACGAGACACCACCGTCGGAGGTGTATCGGGCAAATCCCTCATTCGAGATGAAAAGCTTCCCAGGTCCCGCGTCAGAGTCCCGGCTCCGGCGAATCGACGTCATGGTCACACGGAAGACGCGTCCACGGGAGTACTCCGTCTGCAATGCATCGGTCTTCGCGGCGATCTGCAGGTAGGCCGCAGCCACTGAAGCGGCTACGGCCAGCGGATCCGTCCGACCACTGAGCTCTGCCTCGGACGTCTCTTCGAAGAAGGTCCGCACAGCGAGGCCCGCGATGCGGCAGGACACAAGTTGCGTGTTCGAGAGCCCGGCTGGGTCAACCTCACCGAAGATGACCCCGAGCGTGGCGACCGCTGCGTCAGATACCTGCTCGCGGGGGGTCCGCATGAGCGGAGCGAGCAGCTCCGCCAGGAACGCGGAGTCGTCATCATCCACGGTGAATTCCGCGGAGACCTGCCACGAGTCCCCGACTTCCGCTCCCCCGAATCCCTGCCAGATGTGCTCCCAGGCAGCCTTCTCTTCAGGTCCGTCATCGGGTCCGACACCGTAGGCCGCCATGGTCCCGAGCAGGACACTGGCGAAGTAGTTCGCGGCGCGCTCCGGATCAGAGTGCTCTGCGCATACCAGCGCGGTCGCACGTGCGATGGCCACGAAGGAGGCGCTCTCGATGGCGACCTGCTGGCTTCGCCTCCGCGCCTTTCGTCCGAACATGGTGTGCTCCTGGCAGTGCTCGCGGACTGGCGCGCGGGTACCGGCGTCACAGGTAACCCCCGAGCCGACAGCCTTCACCGTGGTCATGTGACGTGCTCTTCGGTCGGACAGGAAGAACCTGCTCATGGTGCCAGCAAGTACGTACGAATTGCGGCAATGACGCCTGCTTCCGCCACGGCAGCCAGCGGCACCCCGCACCGCATCCAGCTGACCCAGGCGTGACGCGCGCGGCCCACTGCACTGGCGGCGATTCGTCATGCTCAACCAATGATCGGACTTCTTGACGCCGTCACCGGCGATCAACTCTGGCCGCTAGGCGAAGAAGAGCCTCGCCTTGCGGCCGTAGAGCAGCGCCAGGATCACCACCGAGACCACGATCTGGATGATGGATACGACCACCTCACCAGGCTCCATCAGAGTGAAGACGCTTCCGACCAGAGCGAAGGCCGTAAGGATCGTGACGATGAACCGAGACACCCGGTTGCCGCTGTGGATGCCCTTGGCGAGGAGCAGGTAGGCAAGTCCCACGACGAGCAGCACGATGGCGACAAGGATCCCCCCACCCCCCTCACCACCCTGGACGAGCCCGATCACTCCCCGAACGATCATGCCGATGCCCACCACGAAGATGAGAAGGGCCAGCAGCGTCACGCCGAACGGCCGCCTGTCCCGATCTGCCATGTTTGTCCCGCCATTTCACGAGGGACCGCGAGCGTAGGTTCGCGGGGCGTTGCGCTTTTCTGGCTGGGCAGGATCGTAGCCGCCCCGGTGGCGTGTGCGGCGCCACTCGGGAAAGGACCCGCACGCCGTCGCTCTTGGCGACCCTGGCGCCCGCCCGATTCCAGGGGACGCATCCGGGCGGGCGTCCGCCGCGCTGAGCCGTGCACCCCGGGTGTATGGTGCGAACGTGGAACTCTGGTTCATCTTCTTCGCCCTGCTGGTCGCAGGCTTGGGACTCTTCGCCATGTTCGGCTACGTGCGCAGCGAGACCGACAAGCTCGAGCTGAAGCACCTTCTTGCCACCGAGCAGTACAAGCGCCAGATCTTCGAGCTCGAGGGTGAGCGGGACATGGCGACCAAGAAGGCCAAGGAGGCGGTCGAGGAGGCCGAGGAGTCCGTGGAGGAGCTGAAGAAGAAGATCAGCGAGCTCGAGGACGCCAACGAGAAGCTGAAGACCAGCCTCGACAAGATCCGACGTGACGCACACGGTCCGTCTGACGGCGCCACTATTCGCGCCGTCTGAGCGTCACCTCCACCCCCTGCCCGCACAGGCGGCCTCGCTCCACAAGGTGACATCCCTGGCTTTCACGGCGCCCAGGCTCTGAGTCAGCCTCAGAGGCGCTGCCTCGCGAGGCAGATCACGTAGTTGAGACCGAAGCCGAAGCCCACCGCCGCGTAGCACAGCGTGAACCAGCTCAGACCCGACGGAATGAGCAGCGTCAGCACTCCCAGAGCAGTAGCGACCACGGCCATGACGACCCCCGAGGCTCGCACGGCCGCGTCGCTGGCGGACCGGGAGACGAGCCACATCTGGGCGGCCAGGCCGATCAGGGTGAGGCCGATCATCCGCATCGACCACTGCAGGGCCGTGTCGCCCCCGTCGAGAACGAGAAGATCGAGAAACAAGGCTGGGGCGACCAACAGCAGGAGGGCACTGGCGCCGAAGACTATGGCACCGACACGGAGGGTGGAACGCACTCCCAGCATGGTCCGAGGCTAGAGGTTCCGGGTCGCGCCGTCGATGACATCGGACTGCACGGCGTGACGGTGCGCGCGAAAACCCGTGTTCCGTGTCACGCTGAGACATGCGCTCCTGGACGGTCATCTCGATCTCGGCACTGCTGTCTCTCGTCCCGTTGGCCGCAGCGCCTGCTGCACTGGCAGACTCAGGAGTGGCCCGCACCTGGCATTCGGACTCCTTGCGCGACAACTCCGTCGGCTACTGGTTCGAGGTCACACCGGTATCCGGGTCGGACGACACGTTCAACGGAACGCTGCGCTTCACCTACCGTGATGGCCGGGGCGGCTCCACGACACCCATTGCCATGACGATCGACCGCACCCGAATGACCATGAAGGCACGGCAGGGGGCCTTCGACCGCAGCCGCGGTCCGCTTCGCGGGGTGATGAACCCAGCGCGCACCGAACTCCGGCTGACCAACTGCCAGGCGCGCCTGCGGCTCGTCATGGCCAACGACCTCGCGTCGGACTGCACGTTCCGGCCAGCATCTGCGGAGTGAGACGACACCCCTGACGTGCGGGGAGAAGACGGATACCTGTACCGAGGGATCCTGACGCCCACCCTAGGCGGCCATCCAGCCACCGGGCTGCTGACGCGCTTGCCCCCCGGTCGCCGTGCCACACTCGAGCCATGGCCTGGCGCATCGGAGCAGTCGCGGCGACCGTCGTACTCGTCGTCGTCTACGCCCTCGGGTCGGGCCGCTGGGTGTCCACGGGAAGCAGCTGGTACCTCTCGCTCGAGCAGCCCTGGTGGCAGCCCCCTCCGTGGATCTTCGGGCTGATCTGGCCCTACAACTTCCTCATGCTCATCGTCGTCGGCATCGCGGTGAGCTGGACCGCGAGTCCTCCGCGGGTGGTCGCCCTGCTGGCTCTCTTGGCGATCACCGTCGCCCTGGCCATCGCCTGGGCCTACCTGTTCTACGCGCCGCACGAGCTGACGTGGGCGGCGATCTGCCTCACCGGTGCGGCGGTCCTCACCCTGCCGATCGTCGGCGTCGCCTTCGGGCAGGCGCTCTGGATGGGCCTGGTGCTGCTGCCCTACCAGGTGTGGCTGTTCCTCGCGGCGAGCCTGTCGTGGGGCTATGCGCTTCACCAGACTCGCGGCTGATCCTCGACGCGGGCCCCGTGACGCCCCGATCCCCACTACCCTCGCGTCGTGACCGAGAACCTGGCCGCGCTGCGCGACAAGATCGTGGTCGTCCCCGACTTTCCGACCCCTGGCATCTCCTTCAAGGATCTGTCGTGGATCCTTGCCGATCCCGTGACCCTGGGCATCACCGTGCGCGCCTGGGCTGACGCCGCCCGGCCGGAGGCGCCGACGATGGTCGTCGGGGTCGAGGCACGCGGATTCCCGCTCGGTGCAGCCCTGGCCTACGAGCTCGGCTGCGGCTTCGTCAAGCTTCGCAAGTCCGGCAAACTGCCGCGTGCCGTGCACCGCCGGGAGTACGCACTGGAATACGGCACGAGCGCACTGGAGATCCACCAGGACGCCCTCACCGCCCAGGACAGGGTCGTGATCGTCGACGACGTCCTCGCCACAGGTGGCACGGCGGCGGCCTCGGTCCACCTCGTGCGCGAGACCGGAGCCCGCGTGATCAGTCTCGCGGTACTCATGGACCTCACCTTCCTCGAGGGCCGGGCCGTGATGGAGTCACTCGGTGTCACCGTGCACGCTCTCATCGACGAGGAGGGGAACCCCTACCCGCACCCGTAGGCGCGGGAGGGGCTCCCCTCCTCGGGTCGACGTCTTCTACTAGCCCACGCCCACCACCTGCTGGATCGGGTCGATCAGGAAGTAGATCGCGAAGGCGATCGAGATGACCCACATCAGCCAGTTCACCTCACGGATGCGACCCGTGAAGATCTTGATGATGACCCAGCTGACGAAGCCGGCGCCGATGCCCACCGTGATCGAGTAGGTGAAGGGCATGAGGATGATCGTGAGGAACGCCGGAATACCGATCTGGTAGTCGAGGAAGTCGATGTGACGGATCTGCGCCATCATCAGGAAGCCGACGACCACGAGGGCCGGGGTCGCCGCCTCGTGCGGGATGATCGTCACCAGCGGCGAGAAGAACATCGCAACCAGGAACAGGGCTCCGGTCACGAGCGACGCGATGCCCGTCCGGGCACCTTCGCCGATGCCCGAGGCGGATTCGATATAGGACGTGTTGCTCGAGGTCGATGCCGCGCCACCGGCGATCGCCGCCACGGAGTCCACGACCAGAATCGACTCGAAGTGCGGGATCTGCCCTTCCTTGTCGAGCAGCTCGGCCTCGGTGGCCAGGCCGAAGGCCGTGCCCATCGTGTCGAAGAAGTCGCTCAGCATCAGGGAGAAGATCGCCAGGATCGTCGCGATGACACCGATCGCCTGCCAGCTGCCCAGCAGGTTGAACTGGCCGAGGAGCCCGAGATCGGGCGTGCTGATCACCTGATCGGGAAGCTTGGGCACATTGAGGCTCCACCCGACCGGGTTGGCCTCGCTGCCGTCCGGTCCGGTGCGCGGCCCGACCTTGGCGACCGCCTCGACGATGATCGCCACGACGGCAGTGCCGAGGATGCCGATCAGGATCGCGCCGCGGACCTTCCGAACGAGCAGGATTATGGTCAGGAGCAGGCCGAAGACGAACACGAACATCGGCCACCCGCGCAGGGAGCCGAACAGGCCGAAGCTGATCAGCGGCACGCCCGTGCGGACGATGCCGGCGTCGACCAGACCGATGATGGCGATGAAGAGGCCGATACCGACGCCGATGGCGTACTTCAGCTGCTCGGGAACGGCGGTGAACACCGCCGAGCGGAAGCCGGTGAGCACCAGGATCAGGATCACGACACCTTCGATCACCACCAGGCCCATGGCATCGGCCCACGTCATCTGCGGTGCCAGGGTGAAGGCCACGAAC
>JBIIJX010000098.1:0-9183 GCA_044233495.1 Candidatus Nanopelagicales bacterium | reverse complement strand
CGGCTTCGATCGAGGACGCGTTCACTCAGGTCGAGGAGCGCGTCGGGCCGGTCACTCTGCTCGTGGCCATTGCCGGCATCACGCGCGACACCCTGCTGATGCGCATGACTGACGACGACATCGACGCGGTGCTGCAGACGAACCTTGCGGGCTCGATCAGGCTGGCCCGCCGCGCGATGAAGGGCATGATCCGCGCCAAGGCAGGCAGCATCGTCTTCGTCGGCTCTGTTGTGGGTCTGTTGGGCTCCGCGGGCCAGGTCAACTACGCGGCCTCCAAGGCCGGTCTGGTAGGGGCGGCACGTTCGCTGGCGCGCGAGGTGGGATCGCGCGGCATACGCGTCAACGTCGTCGCACCGGGTTTCGTCGAGACGGACATGACTGCTGAGCTCGACGAGGCTCAACGTGCAGCGATCCTCGGTGGCATCCCGCTGGCTCGTTATGCTCAGCCGTCGGAGGTTGCCGACGTGGTGTCCTTCCTCGCGACGGCGAGCTATGTCACCGGTGCCGTGATCCCCGTCGACGGCGGCCTTGGCATGGGCCACTGACGCACAGGTCGCGCCGCACCCACAGGGGCGGTCACGAGATCCCGACCATGTCGGGATGAGAGGAGACGGTCCGCGATGGGACTGCTCGACGGCAAGCGCATCCTGGTCACAGGCGTACTGACGGACCAGTCGATCGCCTTCCAGGTGGCCAGGCTGGCCCAGGAGGAGGGCGCAGTCGTCGTCCTCACGTCATTCGGGCGGACGATGGGGCTGACCCGTCGGTCGGCCGGACGGTTGCCCCAGCCTGCTGAGATCGTCGAGTTGGACGTCACGAGCACCGACGATCTCGACGCCTTGGCCGGTCGGGTGGGTGAGCACGTCGACTCCCTCGACGGAGTCCTGCACTCGATCGGCTTCGCCCCCGAGGCAGCGCTGGGCGGTCGGTTCCTCCAGACGTCGTGGGAGGACGTCAGCACCGCAGTGCATGTGTCGGCATACTCGCTCAAGGCCCTCGCGGTCGCCGCCCGCCCGCTGCTCGGCCCGGGCTCATCGATCGTGGGCCTGGACTTCGACGCCACAGTGGCCTGGCCCAAGTACGACTGGATGGGCGTGGCCAAGGCCGCATTCGAGAGTACGGCTCGCTATCTCGCGCGCGATCTGGGTCCGGACGGCATTCGCGTCAACCTTGTCGCAGCCGGTCCGATCCGCACCATGGCCGCCAAGAGCATCCCCGGGTTCGACGACTTCGAGGATGTCTGGAGCACCCGTGCTCCGCTGACGTGGAACCTGGACGATCCCGTGCCTGCGGCACGTGCCTGCGTTGCCCTGATGTCGGACTGGTTCCCGGCAACGACCGGCGAGATCGTGCATGTCGACGGCGGGGTCCACTCGCAGGGCGCATGATGGCTGAGCGCCGACTCGTGCTCATCCGGCATGCCAAGAGCGACTATCCGCCGGGGGTGATCGACCACGATCGCCCGCTCAACGAACGGGGCCGACGTGACGCCCCGGTGATCGGCCGGTGGCTGTCCGAGCACATCGATCCCTCGACGGATGCACGCGCGGTTATCTCGAGCGCCGAGCGGACACAGCAGACCTGGGCGGCGGCGATCGAGTGCATCGACACTGCACGCAGGCCGAGGCAGGTCATCGACGAGCGCATCTACGAAGCTTCCCCGGCGACATTGCGCGAGGTCGTGCTCGATCATGGCGATGGGGACACCGTCGTACTGGTCGGACACAGCCCGGGCCTGCCCCTGCTGGTGGCCGAATTGGGCCGACCCAGCGACGCGCGAGAGGAAGCGTTGGAGAAGTTCCCTACGAGTGCCATCGCCGTGCTCACAACGGCCCTGCCATGGTCAGATGCCATGCGTGGGATCGGGGCCTTCGACGTCAGCTCTTTCGTGATTCCTCGGGGCTGATGCCGTCTCGTGCATCGGCCGTCTCGACCTCCTCACGGGTGATCCCCATGAGAAAGAGCACGCTGTCCAGGTACGGCACGTTCACGGAGGTGTCGGCAGCAGCCCGCGCAGCGGGCTTGGCATTGAAGGCGATGCCAAGCCCGGCAGCCTCGAGCATGTCGATGTCGTTGGCCCCGTCACCGATCGCGATGGTGCGCCGGATCGGGATCCCGTAGTCGTGCGCGAAGGATTCGAGGGCGGTCCGCTTGCCCAGACGATCGATCACTGGACCGATCACCCGTCCGGTGAGGCTGCCGTCCACGACCTCCAGGGTGTTGGCACGGACATCGGTCACGCCGAGGTCGGTCGCGATCGGGGTGATGATGTCGGTGAACCCGCCGGACACGAGCGCGATCCGGTAGCCGAGTCGGTTGAGGGTGCGGCAGAGGGTACGGGCACCAGGCGTGAGCGTCACGCGCTCGCGCACGCGGTCCAAGGCACTCACAGGGAGCCCGGCGAGCAGGGCCACGCGTTCACGGAGGCTCTCCTGGAAGTCAAGGTGGCCGGACATGGCCCGCTCCGTGATCGCTGCGACGCGGTCGACGACCCCTGCCTCGTCCGCCAGCAGGTCGATGACCTCGTCCTGGATGAACGTCGAGTCGACGTCCATGACGACGAGGTACTGGCCGCGCCGATCGAGGCCGGCCTCCTGGACTGCGACGTCGGCACCATGCGCGGATGCGACCTCCACCAGCGGCCGACGTATCTCGTCGACGCTCACCCCGGATCCCTGGAACTCCAGAGCCGTCACGGGGTAGGACGCGATGCGCCTGATGCGGTCGATGTTGCCGCCCCGGTTGGCGATCAGGGCTGCCGCAGCTGCGATGGCCTCGGGCATGAGGGGTGCGCCCAGGATGGTGACGTGCACTCGGTTGCGACGGCGTTCGCTGTCCTCGTCGGCACCGAACTGGGTCTGCACCTCCATGCCCAGGTCCTTGCCGACGGTCACGGCCGAGTGGGCGGCCTCGTCCAGGCCCGCGGAGTGACGATCGCTGGCGCCCACCAGGACGGCGAGGACGAGCCTGCCGCGCACGACGATCTGCTCGACATCCAGGACATGGACGCGATGCGGACCCAGCGCGCGGAACAGTGCCCGGGTGACGCCGGGGCGATCCTGACCGGAGAGGGTGATGAGCAGTGTGCGCTCATGGTCGTTCGTCACCCCTCACACGCTAGTCCGGCGCGCAGGGGTCTAGGTCCTAGGGTTGCGCCGTGAGCAGCGTGCTGGATCTCCGAGCTGTGTCGGTGCGCCGTGGCACGACCCTCCTGCTGGACTCGGTCGACTGGCAGGTCGGACCGGGGGAGCGGTGGGTGGTCATGGGCCCGAACGGAGCCGGAAAGACCACACTCCTGCAGATCGCGGCCGCCCGACTCCATCCGACCGCGGGCCGGGTCGCGATCCTGGGCGAGGTGCTCGGCGCCGTCGACGTGACTGAGCTGCGGCAGAGCATCGGGTGGGCCTCAGGCTCCCTGATGGCCACGATTCCCGCATCCGAGTCGGTGCTCGACACTGTGCTCACCGGTGCCTGGGCCATCACCGGCCGATGGCGAGAGTCCTATGACGAGGTGGACGTACGTCGGGCACGTGAGCTGCTCGCCCGGTGGGGACTGTCCGCGCTCGCCCAGCGCACCTTCGGGAGTCTGTCGGAGGGCGAGCGCAAGCGCACGCTGGTCGCCCGATCGCTGATGGCAGATCCCGAGCTCCTGCTCCTCGACGAGCCCGGAGCGAGTCTGGACCTCGGCGGACGGGAGGCGCTCGTCGGCTCGCTCGCCCGCGCCGCGGCCGATCCGGACTCGCCGACCATGGTGCTGGTGACCCATCACGTTGAGGAGATTCCGCCCGGCTTCTCGCACGTGCTGCTGCTGTCGCACGGTCGAGTCGTTGCCGCCGGCCGACTGACGGACGTCATGACGGACGCGTACGTCTCCGCGGCCTTCGGAGTGCCGATCAGGATCGAGGGACGGGACGGCCGATGGTCTGCGCGCCAGCACGTCCAGTCGGGCGGCGCACCGGATGAGGCCCTCTAGCGTGTCGACCATGCGGGATGCCGGTGATCCGGAGGCTCGGATCATGACCCTGCCCAACGGGCTCAGCGTCCTGCGCCTGCTCGGCATTCCCCTGTTTCTGTGGCTGGTCCTCGTCGAGCGGGCCGACGTGTGGGCGTTCCTCGTGCTCGTGGTAGCCGGAGCCACGGACTGGCTCGATGGGTATCTCGCTCGTCGACTGGACCAGCGCACGAGACTCGGAGTGGTACTGGATCCCCTCGTCGATCGCCTCTACATCATCGCCACCATCCTCGGCCTGGCGATCCGCGGCATCATCCCGTGGTGGCTCGTTCTGGTGCTGGTTGCCCGGGACATGCTGCTCCTGGCCCTGCTGCCCCGCCTGCGCCGCCAGGGTCGCGTGGCCCTCCCGGTGACGTACGTGGGGAAGGCGGCGACGTTCGCGCTGCTGTGGGGATTTCCGCTGCTCCTGCTCGGCACGCTGCCGGCCGTCGGGGTGTGGGTTCTGGCGTTCGGCTGGGCCTTCGCCGCGTGGGGAACGGCCCTGTACTGGTGGGCCGGTCTACGCTACGTGCACCAGGCCGTGCACGGCATCGGCGCGGCCGGGGCAGGGGAGCCGGCACCGTCGGCTCACGACATCTGAAACGGGGCAGTTGCACTCGTGAACACCGTCATCGAGCGCTTCATCAGGGACGCCACCGAGGACGAGTACGGGTCGGCCAAGACCACGACGGCCCCTGGCCCGGGGCGATCCCTCGTGTCCCTTCTGGTGCTCATCGGGATCGGGGTGCTCGGCATCGTCACCGCACTCGCGGTGATGGCCACTCGCGCTTCAGTCGACGAGAGGCAGGGGACGCGTGGCGAGCTCGTCTCGCGCGTCGTGGCCCTCTCCGATCGAATTGATGCGCAGCAGGCGCAGGTGGCCGATCAGGCCGCGGTGGTGGAGGCCCTGCAGGGCGACGTTCTGGCGCTGGACGACGGCTCCTCCGAGACGCTGCTTCTGCGCGACCTGAGCGCGATGAGTGGGATCACCGAGCTGAGCGGTCCGGGGCTCGTGGTGTCCATCGACGACGCGCCGGACGCCAAGCCGGGCTCGCTCAACCGAGTGCTGGATCGTGATCTCCAGTCCATCGTCAACGAGCTGTGGCGTACGGGTGCGAGCGGCATCGCCGTCAATGACCAGCGACTGACGCAGGCGACCGCGATCCGTGGTGCGGGCGAGGCCATTCTCGTGAACTACCATCCACTCAATCGACCCTACGAGATCAGTGCGGTCGGCTCCTTCAATACCGAGACGACAGCCCCCGGACTCCAGCGACTACTCGACGATCTCGGAGAGGACTACGGGCTGGTGTCGTCGATCGAGGCCCGGGACGTCGATCTGCCGATGGGTGAGATCCGGACACCAGCCACTGCGACGATCACGGGAGCACGCGAATGATCGCCATCATCGGCCTGCTGGTGGGAGTGGCTGTCGGCATCCTGTGGCGGCCCGATGTCCCGCTGTGGCTCGAGCCCTACCTGCCCATCGCCATCGTCGCCGCCCTTGACGCCGTGTTCGGTGGATTCCGGGCGCTCATGCAACGGCGATTCGACGACCGGATCTTCGCGGTGAGCTTCCTGTCCAACGTGCTCATCGCATCCTTCCTCGTCTTCCTCGGCGACCAACTGGGTGTCGGTGCGCAGATGTCCACCGGAGTCGTCGTGGTACTCGCGATGCGCATCTTCGCCAATGCGGCGGCCATCAGGCGACTTCTCTTCAGGGCATGACGATGAGCGCCGACGAACCACGCCCGGATGGTGGGGCCACTTCGAGTGCACTCTCCGGCAGTGGCAGTGACCAGGGTGAGCCGGAGACCGGACGGGCGCTCATGCGTCGGCTGGCCTATCAACCCAGCCGACCGCACCTGATGATCGGCGCCCTCTTCCTGCTGCTGGGCTTGCTGGTGACCACTGTGGTCATCGAACCCTCTGAGGACGGCAGCCAGTGGCGCAATGCGCGCACAGAGGACCTCGTGCAGGTCCTCGATGACCTGTCCGCGCGTCAGGCTCGTCTGGAGCAGGAGTCGACACGTCTCGCCGACCTGCAGCGCGACCTCGAGTCCGGTTCCACGGCGGAGGCCCTCGCCGAGGCGAGACGGCAGTTGGAGGCCTTGCGCGTCATGTCCGGCACGACTCCTGTGTCCGGTGCCGGCGTGCAGATCGCCATTGACGACCCCGAGGGGAAGATCGACGCGGGTGTGCTGGTCAATGCGGTGCAGGAGCTTCGCGATGCCGGTGCCGAGGCCATTCAGGTCGGCCCGAGCAGGGTGACCGTGGGCACGTGGTTCGCTGACACACCCGATGGCGTGACCATCGGCGGCGAACCACTGGGACGGTCGTTCGAGATCGTCGCGATCGGCGAGCCGGAGACGATGAGCGCAGCGCTGAGCATTCCCGGGGGACTGGCGGAGTCCGTCCGCACGAGGGGCGCCGAATTCGGCACGACGTCGAACCCGAACCTGACCATCTCCGTTACAGTGCCCGTGACGGCGACACCGTGATGGCCGGACGAACCCAAGGAGGAACCATGCACCCCGATGAGCTCCGCTACACCGCAGAGCACGAGTGGGTTCGTGCCACCGATGCGGGCACACTGGTCTTCGGAATCACCGACTATGCGCAGGAGGCCCTGGGCGACATCGTGTACGTCTCGTTGCCCGGTGTCGGGTCCCGCGTCGAAGCCGGTGCCACGTGCGGTGAGGTGGAGTCGACCAAGAGTGTGAGCGACATCTACGCGCCGGTAGGCGGAAGTGTCGTGGCAGTCAACACCACCCTGGACTCGAGCCCGGAGACGGTGAACGCTGACCCCTACGGCGACGGCTGGATGGTGGAGATCAGCCCGGATGACGCCTCGGCGCTCGACACGCTCCTGACCGCCGCCGATTACCGGGCGATGGTGGAGAAGGCCTAGGGCCATGGAGTGCTTTCGCTGCGGGCATCATTCAGCCGCGGACGACCGCTTCTGCGGTGCGTGCGGCGCGCCACTTGATGTCACGGGTTTCGAGAGCATCGAGCACACGTCGGCCGTCTTCGAGCCCGGCCCTGTCACCGGTTCTGGAGCCCTTGCCGCTGTCGGCACCGGTCGTCAGTTCGACCTTCCGTCCGGCACCGCTCTCCTCGTCGTCCACCGGGGGCCTGCCGAGGGCCAGGAGTTCACGCTTGATCCGGCACAGGGGCTGCTGAGCGTGGGGCGATCCGAGGACGCCGACATTTTCCTCGACGACGTGACCGTGAGTCGGCACCATGCGGAGTTCCGCCACGGCGCGGAGGGCTGGAGCGTCCGCGACACCGGCAGCCTGAACGGCACGTATGTCAACCGTGAGCGAGTCGATGATCGGCGCCTCTCCGGTGGCGACGAGGTGCAGATCGGCAAGTTCCGGTTCATTCTCCTTCTCGGCGTCGAACAGGGATCATGAACGAGCAGGCAGCACGTCCCGGCGCCGAGGCCATCACCGGCACGATCAGCATCGGCGAGGTGCTGCAGCTGCTGAAGCGCGAGTTTCCCGACGTCACCATCAGCAAGATCCGGTTCCTCGAGGCGGAGGGACTTGTGTGTCCCGAGCGGACACCGTCGGGTTACCGCCGTTTCGCACAGCGTGACGTGGAGCGCCTGCGTGCCGTCCTGAGACTCCAGCGCGATCAGTACCTGCCGCTCAAGGTGATTCGCGAGGCGCTCGACGAGGGAGACGCACGCGTGGAGTCGGAAGCCCCGGTCTCGATCCTCGGCACGGGACTTCGCGCAGATGACTTCCGCCAGGGGACGGGTCGCGTGCGCATGACTCGCGGCGAGCTGGCCGAGGCGGTGTCGCTGGAGGAGTCCTACGTTGCCCAACTGGAGGGCATCGGCGTGGTGTGGGCCTCGCCGGCAGGTCACTACGACGAGGATGCCCTCGCGATCCTGCAGGTCATCGCGAGGCTGAGCGCCTTCGGCATCGAGCCGCGCCACCTGCGCAGTTTCCGCGTCGTGACAGATCGTGAGACCGGGGTGATCGAGCAGATGGCCACGCCCTTCACACAGCCCCGGGACCGGGACGGGAGGGCACGCCAGCAGGAGGTCGTGCGTGAACTGGCATCGCTGTTCGTGCAGCTGCACGCTGCTCTGCTGAGAGCTGACCTGATCCGCGGCGGCCGAGCCTGAGGCAAGGGACGCGCCTCGGGGTTAGTCTGGTCTCGTGCTGGATCTCGAGGTGGTCGGTGTGCGGGTGGAGATGCCCTCCAACAACCCGATCGTCCTGCTGCGCGAGCGCGTCGGCGGGCGCTACCTGCCGATCTGGGTCGGGGCGGTCGAGGCGACCGCCATCGCATACGCCCAGCAGGGAATCGTCCCGGCGCGACCGTTGACCCACGACCTGATGAGGGACGTCCTTGGTGCACTCGGCGCCGACCTGACGGAGGTGCGCATCACCGCGCTGGAGGACGGAGTCTTCTATGCGCTCCTGGTCTTCGCGGACGGCACGGAGGTCAGCGCCCGGCCGTCTGACGCCATCGCCTTGGCCCTGCGCACGGGGTCGGCCATCAAGGGGGCTGAGGAGGTCCTCGAGGCGGCGGGGATCGAGATCCCGGACGAGGACGAGGAAGGGCCCTCGGCCGAGGACGAGGTGCAGCAGTTCCGCGAGTTTCTGGATCACGTGTCGCCGGAGGATTTCGGCTGATCACCCTCATCGCGAGGTTGAGACTTTGCCGATCGACACGCCGTCAGCCGTCGTTGACCCCTACACAGTGACCCCCTAACGTCACACCCGTCTCTTGAGTCACACGAGTAACAGGTCAGACGCAGCTCGTGGGTCGCAGGCAGGCAACAGCAGAGCAAGAGTCCGGTGCCGCAGGTGCGGACTAGGCTGACGAGAGGGTCACGTGGCCCGATGGAGGAGGCGGCAGTGGGTGCAGAGGGCGCAAACCCGGCGTTGGAGTCCCGCTCCCAGGGTGTGCTCTTCGACGAGTCCACGCTGCGGCCGGTGCCCGAGGGGATCGGCTATCGAGGCCCGGTCGCCTGCTCGGCGGCAGGCATCACCTATCGGCAGCTCGACTACTGGGCCCGCACGGGCCTGGTGACGCCGACGGTGCGGGACGCCTCGGGCTCGGGCTCGCAGCGCCTGTACGGGTTCCGCGACATCCTCATCCTGCGTATCGTCAAGCGCCTGATCGACACCGGCGTGTCCCTGGCCAACATCCGGGCCGCGGTCGATCACCTC
>JBIIJX010000117.1:0-7720 GCA_044233495.1 Candidatus Nanopelagicales bacterium | reverse complement strand
CAGCGGAGCGGTGATGATCTGGCTGGCCTCACCATCATGAGCGACGGCGCCAGCATCTACGAGTGCCGGAGCGCGGACGAGGTCGTCGATCTCGTGCGCGGGGGGCAGGGCGTGTTCGGGATCGCGGTCGGCAGTGTCTGGCGTGAGGTCGAGGGGACGCTCGCGGCTCTGCCGGGGGAGCGCCCGGACGGAGACCACGTGGTGCCCGACTCCGCGTCGGACGAACTCGCCGAGCGGCGCGCACGTCGCTCAGTTGGCTGATTGCCGCTAGGCTGGCATCGCTGTCTGATCCCGAGCGGGAGAGACCCGCCTGACCGTCGGTCAGGCAGGCGCCGAAGGAGCAATCTCCCCGACAACCTCTCAGGCAACGAGGACCGCTCGGGAGAGGCACCTCTGGAAAAGGGACGTGTCCCTACCGACGGTGAAAGCCGGTTCGCCGGTGAAGCTCTCAGGTCGCGCTTGCGCGGGTGACAGAGGGGGAGGAGTTGGCGCAGCCGCGTCCGCTCGCCCCCGCACGCGCGTCGTGCTCGACCTCTGAGGACGTTCGATGAGCTCACCGTTCCCATCACGTCACATCGGCCCGGATGCCACCGAGCAGGCGCGGATGCTCCGTCTGCTGGGTTACGAGGACCTCGAGACCCTCTCGGCGGATGTCGTCCCGCACGTCATCCGCTGGCAGGAGGCGCTCGACCTGCCCGAAGCGGTGTCGGAGCCGGAGGTGATCGCCGAGATGGCGGTCCTCGCGGGCCGCAACCGCATCGTCACGAGCATGATCGGTCTTGGCTACCACCAATCCCACACGCCGTCGGTGATCATCCGGAACATCCTCGAGAATCCAGCCTGGTACACCGCCTACACGCCCTACCAGCCGGAGATCTCGCAAGGACGCCTCGAGGCGCTGTTGAACTTCCAGACCCTGATCGAGGATCTCACTGGGCTTCCGGTGGCTGGGTCCTCGCTGCTGGACGAGCCGACTGCAGTGGCCGAGGCGCTCGGGGTGGCGGTTCGCTCAGCCCGTGGAGCGACAACGGTCGCTGTCGACGTCGACACGCACCCGCAGACCCTCGCGGTGCTGGCTACCCGGGCTGAGCCTCTGGGCATCACGCTCGAGGTCTGCGACCTCGATGCCGGTCTGCCCGAGGGTGATCTCGCCGCGGTGATCGTCAGCAACCCGGGAACGTCCGGTCGCGTGCGCGACGTGACCCCGATCATCGATGCCGCCCATGCGCGTGGAGCCCTCGCGGTCGTCACCGTCGACCTGCTGAGCCTGACCTTGGTCACCCCGCCCGGAGAACTGGGCGCCGACATCGTCGTGGGGTCCGCTCAGCGGTTCGGCGTGCCGATGGGCTTCGGCGGTCCCCATGCAGGCTTCATGGCGGTGCGTGCCGGACTGGAGAGGAGCATGCCCGGTCGACTGGTGGGCGTGAGCGTCGACGTAGACGGGCGTCCGGCATACCGGCTGGCGCTGCAGACTCGCGAGCAGCACATCCGCCGGGAGAAGGCCACGAGCAATATCTGCACCGCGCAGGTGCTGCTCGCAGTGATCGCGTCGATGTACGCCGTCTACCACGGGCCGGACGGACTGCGCCGGATCGCGGAGCACACCCACGCCACCGCACAGCAGATCGCGAGCAGGATCCGTAGTGCCGGGGGCCAGATCGCGTCGCCGGCCTTCTTCGACACCGTCCGCTGGTCCGTCCCGGGGCAGGCAGATCGACTCGTTGCCGCCGCTCTGGAGGAGGGCATCAACATCCGTCATGTGGATGAGGACACCGTATCCGTCACGGTGGACGAGACGACGACTCCCGATCATGTCGATGCGCTGCTGCGCGCGTACGCCACGGTCCACTCCGCAGCCGGATCGCCGGTGCGCGAAGACGATGTCGCGGATCTCGGCATCCCGAAGACGCTGGCCCGCACATCGCCCTTCCTGCAGCACCCGGTCTTCGCGAAGCATCGCAGCGAGACGTCGATGTTGCGCTACATCCGTCGCCTGTCGGACCGCGACATCGCACTCGATCGGTCGATGATCCCGCTCGGCTCCTGCACCATGAAGCTGAATGCGACAACGGAGATGGAGCCCATCACCTGGCCTTCCTTCGCCTCCATTCATCCGTTTGCGCCGCTTGATCAGGCCGCGGGCTACCTGGAACTCATCCGGCAGCTCGAGTCTTGGCTCGTGGAGGTGACGGGCTACGACGCGGTGAGCCTGCAGCCAAATGCGGGTTCGCAGGGGGAGTTCGCAGGCCTGCTTGCCATTCGCGGCTACCACCACTCCCGCGGCGAGGCTGAGCGCGACATCTGCCTCATCCCAAGCAGTGCGCATGGCACCAATGCGGCAAGCGCCGTCATGGCAGGCATGCGTGTGGTGGTGATCGCCTGCGACGACGAGGGCAACGTCGACATCGACGACCTCCGTGCACGCATCGACGAGCACAGGGATCGACTTGCCGGGTTGATGATCACGTATCCATCCACTCACGGGGTCTTCGAGACGGCGATCGGGGAGATCTGCGCCGCCGTGCACGAGGCGGGGGGTCAGGTCTACGTCGACGGCGCCAACCTCAATGCCCTCGTCGGTCTCGCGAAGCCGGGCAAGTTCGGAGCGGACGTCTCCCATCTGAACCTGCACAAGACCTTCTGCATCCCGCACGGCGGAGGCGGTCCCGGCGTAGGCCCGGTGGCGGTGCGTGAGCATCTGGCCCCCTTCCTCCCGTCGCACCCGCTGCGACCGGAAGCGGGGCCTGTCGGCAGGGGGCACGCGGACGGGGGAGTGGGTCCGGTGTCCGGGGCCCCCTGGGGGAGCGCCGGCATCCTGCCCATCCCGTGGGCCTACATCCGACTCATGGGCCCCGAGGGTCTGCTGCAGGCGACCCAGGTGGCGATTCTCGGCGCCAACTACATCGCCGCCCGCCTGCGCGACCACTACCCGGTGCTCTACACGGGCGAGAACGGGCTCGTGGCCCACGAGTGCATCCTGGATCTGCGTCCCATCACCGCCTCGTCCGGGGTGACGGTCGATGATGTCGCCAAGCGCCTGATCGACTACGGCTTCCACGCCCCGACGATGTCGTTCCCGGTTGCGGGGACGCTCATGGTCGAGCCGACGGAGAGCGAGAACCTCGCCGAGCTCGACCGGTTCTGCGACGCGATGATCGCGATCCGTCACGAGATCTCGAGGGTGGAGTCAGGGGAGTGGCCGGTCGATGACAATCCCCTGCGGAACGCCCCGCACACGGCCGAGTGCCTGATCGGGGAGTGGTCGCATCCCTACCCGGCCCGGCTGGCGGCCTATCCCGTGCCCGGGATGGAGCAGGACCGCTACTGGCCCCCGGTGCGCCGGATCGACGGTGCCTACGGCGATCGGAACCTCGTCTGCTCGTGCCCACGGCCAGAGGAGCTCGCTTCGCTGTCTATCTGACCGCCAGCACTACCGACCGTCCTTGCGGGCGGCCGGGGCGCTAGCCTTCCGGTGACGATGTCCGCGACGACATCACTCCTAGAGAGAGGCACCTTCGTGTACGACGATTTCGGCAGCTTCCTGTTGACGCTGCTCTGGCTGTTCATCCTGTTCATGTTCATCTTCGTGTGGGTCATGGTCGTGTTCGATCTGTTCAGCGACCACACCATGAACGGCTGGGGCAAGGCCATCTGGATCATCTTCCTCATCCTTGTGCCACCGTTGACCACGCTGGTCTATCTCATCGCGCGCGGGGGCAGCATGGCGCAGCGACGTCAGGCGCAGGTCAAGGCGGCCGAAGAGGCGCAGAAGGCCTACATCCAGTCCGCCGTCGGCAGCGTCTCGCCGGCCGACCAGATCGCCTCGGCGAAGGCCCTGCTCGACTCGGGCACGATCAGCCAGGCCGAGTTCGACTCGCTCAAGGCCAAGGCGCTGAGCTCCTAGGCATCGGTAGCGCACGTCGGGCCCCGTCACCTCTCAGGGACGGGGCCCGACGTATGACGCGCTCAGTCCGGGCGCAGGACGGACTCGAGGTATCCGCGGGCGGTCGCCAGCGAGGGTCCGTACCACGTCAGCATGCGACCGCTGAGGAGTCTGGTGGGGGTCCCGGCGAACGCCTCGGGTCCGTCGTCGGCGGTGAACACGTAGGGCTCGTCCGGGAGCAGCACCAGGTCAGCGCCCAGGTGATCGAGCTCCGCGGCATCGATCGTGGGGTAGCGGTCGTCGCGGCCCGCTGGGACGACCTCACAGCCCAGTCGGCGGAGCAGGTCCGCCGTGAAGGTCCGGGGGCCGACGACCATCCACGGGTCGCGCCAGACCGGCACGAGCAGCCTCATGTCCGGCGTGGCGGGCGGCCGGGCCCAGGCTCTCCGCGCCTCATCCAGCCAGTCGGGCGACGGCCAGCCGAGGGCCAGATCGAACATGCGCTGAAGTGAGTCACATGCCTGGTCGAGCGTCTCGATCCGGGTGACCCAGACGGGTATACCGGCATCGCGGAGTCGTCGAACGTCCAGTTCCCGGTTCTCCTCCTGATTGGCGATGACCACATCCGGGGCCATCTCGACGATGGCGCGGACGTCCGGATTCTTCGTTCCGCGGACCCGTCGGGCCCGCAGGCCCGCCGGATGGGTGCACCAGTCCGTCGCTCCCACAACTGCGTCGGCGGCCACGGACGCCAGTGCCTCAGTGATCGACGGCACCAGCGAGACGACCCGGCGGGCCGGGGTCACCGGTGTGCAGGGGTGCCCCAGGTCGTCGCTCGCCATCTGGTCAGGCTAGGGCAGCCCGAGGCAGGCGCCTGCGGGGCACTCGGCACCTTTCAGTGGAATGTCATAATGCACATTATCGGCATGATGCACGGGTCCTGAGCCTCATGACGAAGGCACCACGCAGGTCACGAGGCCGTACGCACCGTCGGCAGACGAGCGAGCCACGGTCTGACCGTCCACGGTGATCGCGCACGTGGTCCGTCGCGCGGACGCACCGCCCATGCCCGTGACGGACAGATCGGTGAGATCGACGCCCGACCCGGACGGCACCGTGACGACGTGCCGAAACGGCGGTGGCACACCGAGCTCCTCGAGCATCGTCGGCCTGCCGTCCACGAGGTCCACGTACGACAGGTGGGTGACGCTCATCCCGTCCGTGGCGATCTCGTAGGCGATGACCGTGGCTCCCGGGCTGGTGGTCGCCGGGGCGGGGATCGCTGCCTCCGGGACGGCGCCATCGGTGGCTGCGGGCGCCTCAGCGGGCGTTGGGTCGATGGCCGGCGTGGGTTCCGCAGGCGCGAGGCGTGCCACACCCAGAGCCAGAGCGACGACGGACAGGAGAACGACCACCGCACCGGCCCGACGGGCCCGGCGCGGCAGCACGAGGCTGGCGGCGCCGAGTCCGAGGGCGACGACGGCGAGCGTGACAGCGAGGAAGGCCCACCCCGGGGCCAGGGCGGCCAGCAGGGCGGGCACGACCAGGACAGCCCCGGCGACGGCGAGGTCCACGGAGCCGTGCGCTCGTGCCATGGGGTGGCCACTCCTTCGGCGCTCGGTCGGCAGTGGGTCGGAGGCTAGTGGACCATCGGGTCCCGGGTCCCGGCTCATCTCGAGCAGGTCGCGTCGCGCGGCTCCCCCGCGGTCCGCGGTCGTGACTCGGCCCCTAGGGTGGAGCCCGTGTCGAAGGTCCTGACCTCACTGCCCGTCGGCGAACGTGTCGGCATCGCCTTCTCTGGCGGGCTGGACACCTCGGTGGCTGTGGCCTGGATGCGCGACAAGGGTGCTGTCCCCTGCACCTACACCGCCGACATCGGTCAGTACGACGAGCCGGACATCGCATCCGTGCCCGGCCGCGCGTTGGCGTACGGAGCCGAGCTCTCGCGGCTGGTCGACTGCCGGGCGGCTCTCGTCGAGGAAGGGCTGGCCGCACTGGCCTGCGGTGCCTTCCACATCCGCTCAGGGGGACGCCAGTACTTCAACACCACTCCCCTGGGTCGCGCGGTCACCGGCACGATGCTGGTGCGTGCGATGCGCGACGACGACGTCTCCATCTGGGGTGACGGCTCGACCTACAAGGGCAACGACATCGAGCGGTTCTACCGCTACGGGCTGATGGCGAATCCCGAGCTCCGGATTTACAAGCCCTGGCTCGATGCCGCATTCGTCACCGAGCTCGGCGGCCGCAAGGAGATGTCGGAGTGGCTGCTGGCGCATGGCTTGCCATACCGCGACAGCACGGAGAAGGCGTACTCCACGGACGCCAACATCTGGGGCGCGACCCACGAGGCCAAGACCCTCGAGCAGCTTGGCACGTCGATGGAGATCGTCGAGCCGATCATGGGTGTGGCCTTCTGGGATGAGTCGGTGCCCATCGCTACGGAGGACGTCCGCATCCGCTTCGACCAGGGCCGTCCCGTCGAGATCAACGGCAGGACGTTCGCGTCGCCGATCGACCTCGTGAACGAGGCCAACTCAGTGGGCGGACGGCATGGTCTTGGTATGGCCGACCAGATCGAGAACCGCATCATCGAGGCCAAGAGCCGCGGTATCTACGAGGCGCCCGGCATGGCCCTGCTGTTCATCGCGTACGAGCGACTGCTCAGCGCCATTCACAACGAGGACACCATCGCCAACTACCACGCTGAGGGCCGGCGTCTCGGTCGCCTGCTCTACGAGGGACGGTGGCTGGATCCGCAAGCCCTGATGCTGCGTGAGTCCCTGCAGCGCTGGGTGGCCTCCGCCGTGACCGGCGAGGTGACCATTCGGCTGCGTCGTGGCGACGACTACACCATCCTCGACACCACTGGACCCGCCCTGAGCTACCACCCCGACAGGCTGTCCATGGAGCGCACGGAGGATGCCGCCTTCGGTCCCCTCGATCGCATCGGTCAACTCACCATGCGCAACCTCGACATCGCGGACTCGCGCGCCAAGCTGGAGCTGTACGCCAGCCAGGGCCAACTTCCGGCCGGTCAGGCACGACTCGTGGGTCAGCTCGAGGCCGGCTCGGACTGATCCAGGCGTCCTGGCGCTTCGGCCTGGCCGTCGTCCGAAAGACGGACGGCTGGACCGGTCACGACTGAACTCTGACCGTACGACGCCCTCTCTGCTTACCGGATCCTTACATTGCCCCGGCATCGTTGGTGGAACGAGCGGAACAGGACCCTCGTCAAAGGAACGACTCCGGTGGCATCCCGGTTCCTCGACGGTGCTGCCGGGAGCGACACCGGAATGAAGGGACAGGACATGAGCGAGTCGATGCGCGGCACCCGATTGGGCGCCACCAGCTATGAGAACGACGCGCATGTAGCGCCTGCCGAGAGCCTGGCGACCACCTACGTGTGCGACAGCGGCCACCGGACGGTCGTGCCCTTCTCCGTCGAGGCGGAGGAGCTCCCCTACGAGTGGACCTGCCGCTGCGGCCGTGCCGCGGTGCGCCCGGACGTGAGAGCCCCGGAGTCGAAGCCGGAGCGGCACCAGCGTTCCCACTGGGACATGCTGCTCGAGCGCCGGACGATCGCCGAGCTCGAGGCCCTGCTGGAGGAGCGGCTGGCTCTGCTCCACGACCAGCAGGGTGCGGACCTGCGCAAGACCGCCTGAGTCTCTGCCCCGCTGGCCTGGGCCCGTGCCGTCTCACGTTCCGACGAGCACCGTCGCGCGGCCCGCGTCCGGTGACGGACGCGGCAACTAGGAGAGCTCGCGAGGGGACCGCCCTGACGCGTCCTGTTCGGGGCGCTCGTCGGTCTTCACCACGGTCCCCTGGATGACGTCG
>JBIIJX010000155.1:0-6142 GCA_044233495.1 Candidatus Nanopelagicales bacterium | reverse complement strand
GGGTCGTAGAGGCCCGGCATCCGCCAATTGGCCATCCTTGCGTTCGCCCAGGATCCGGCGCGGGCACGGAACATGTTCCGGGTCGGCGGTACGAGGAGGGCGAAGCCGATCAGGTCGGTCCAGAACCCGGGCACTGCGATGAGCCCTCCGGCCAGCATGGTGGTGGCGTGACGCCCCTGCTCGGTAGGCGGCACTCCGGTGGCCGCGGCCTGCCGCAGGTCGGCCATCGCCGCTCCCCCGGCGTTTCGCATGACGCCGAGCCCCACGGGGATTCCGATGATCACGAGAAGCAGGGTCCAGCCCCAGCCGATCCACTGTGCGACGAGGATCACGGTGGCCAGTTCGACTATCGGATAGGCCACGAGCAGCACCCCGAGCCATCGCCTCACGAGGCAGCGCCATCCTGCGGAGCGTGCCCACGTCGTCGTCGCTCGTGCGCGCGACGGCGAACGCGGGTGACCTTGTCGTCGATGCCCCAGATGGTGACACGCCAGAGCGCCTCTGCCACGATCCGGCGGCTCATCTTGCTGGCACCCGCGGTGCGCTCCACGAAGGTGATCGGCACTTCACGAACGGTCAGCCCGCGCTGCACAGCCCGCCACGCGAGATCGATCTGGAAGCAGTATCCCTGCGAGGCGACCTCGTGCAGGTCCAGAGCACGAAGGGTGCTGGACCGGAAGGCGCGGTAGCCGCCGGTGGCGTCATGAATCGGCATGCCGAGCGCCAGCCTCGTGTAGGCAGTGCCGCCACGGGAGATCAACTGCCTGCTGACCGGCCAGTTCTCGGTGCGGCCTCCCGGTATCCACCGCGAGCCCAGGACGAGGTCCGCCGATCGCAGGGCGTCGAGCAGCCGCGGGAGTTGCTCGGGTTGATGGGAGCCGTCGGCATCCATCTCCACGACGACGTCGTATCCCTGCTGCAGTGCCCAGGCGAATCCGGCCAGGTAGGCAGCACCCAGACCCTCCTTGCCCAGACGGTGCATCACGTGCACGTGATCGTCGTGTGCGGCGAGGTCATCGGCTACGGCACCGGTGCCGTCCGGTGAGTTGTCATCGGCCACCAGGATGTGCGCCTCGGGGACCGACGCTCGCACGCGAGAGATGATGACGGGAAGTGTCGGCCGCTCGTTGAACGTGGGGATGATCACCACGATGCGCCCGAGATCGCTGAAGTCGTCCGCCGCCACCGGCACAGCCTAGGCGATGCCGGAGTCATTGCCGGGGGGTGCGTCCACCTCGGTCCGGCGCCCTATCCGGCTCCACAGGGCGATCGCGAAGAGCGCGACGGCGAGGGACACCATGAGCCACTCGGCAGATCGGCCGAAGGCCGTGGCCCAGGTCGGATCGGCGACCAGGGGAACCGTCACGACAAGCCATCCGACCTGTCCGTCGTCCATGCGCTCGAGCACCGTGCGATCGGGTGCGATCACGGCGGAGATACCCGACGTGGCAGCCACCAGGATGGTGCGACCGGTCTCCGTCGCCCGCATCCGTTCGATGGCGAGCTGCTGCTCGGGTTGCGATGTCCCACCGTAGGTGGCGTTGTTGGTCTGTACCGTGATGATCTCGGCACCACCGTCGACGACGGCATCGACGACGTCCCCGTAGGCGATCTCGAAGCAGATGACATCTCCCACGGGCACACCCGCGATGGTGAGGTTCCCGGGCCGGTCCCCGGGGGCGAAGTCACGAGGCACTCGCTCGAACCTGCCGATCAATGGCGCGAGCTGTGCGCGGAACGGGATGAACTCCCCGAAGGGCACTGGTCGGTTCTTGACGTACATCTCGGTCGGCCCTGAGGACGGATCCCATACGATCCCGACGTTCCAGACCTGGTTGGGATCGGTCAGGCTCGTGGTGACCGCGCCCACGAGGATCGGGACACCGACCGCCTGCGCGGCGACGGTGATGTCATCGGCAACCGCAGGATCCGCGAAGGGATCGAGGTCTGAGGAGTTCTCCGGCCACAGCACGAAGTCGGGGCGCTCCTCGCGCCCGGCATCGATGGCAGCGCCCAGGGCGACGGTCTGCGCGACATGGTTGTCCAGCACCGCACGGCGCACATCCATGGCACCCATGCCGGTCTGGGGTGTGCCTCCCTGGACGATTGCCACAGTGGCGGTCGAGCCGGTGCTGTCGGGCAGGGCCGCCGAGACCAGCACGGTCGGCAGCGCCACGGTGAAGGCGAGTACCAGGCCGGTCAGCGCCGCCAGTCGCCAGCGTCCCTGCGTCAGGTGCACGGCGAGGGCGGTGAGACACGAGCCGACCAGGGCGACTGCGAAGGTCACCGCGGGTGCGCCCCCGATGGCGGCCCAGTCGGCAAGCACCGAGTCAGGCTGGGAGAAGGACAGGCTCCCCCAGGGAAACCCGCCCCAGGGAATGCGCCCCCGCAGCGCCTCCGCGAGGACCCACGAGCACGCGATCCACAGCGCGGACAGCGGCAGTCGCGAGCCGAAGGCCGTACCGAGGCCGATCAGCATCGTCCACGCGGCGCACTCGAGGGCGAGAAGCAGCCAGGCATCGATCCCGATGATGACCATCCAGTACAGCAGGGGTACGAAGAACGCCAGGCCGGAAACCAGGCCGAGGCCGATCCCCCGACGCGCGCGAGCACCCCATAGCGCAGCGACCAGCAGCGCTACACCGACCGGTGCACTGGCGCCGAAGGCGATCGGAGCGAAGGCCGTCGACAGTACGACACCGGCAATCACCGCAGCGATGACGGCGGCGGGCAGGCGCAGCAGGGGTCGGGGAGGTCTCACGACCAGCTGCATTCACCCGTGGAGTGGACGACCTTCCCCGAGACCACTGTCGTCAGACAGGCAGGCAGCTCGCTCTCGGGAGTGAGAACGGGAAGCCCGGGCGTGCCCGATCGAGGGTCGGTGGACCAGCCGCTGATCCGCGCATCAGGCGTCTGGACGTCGAGGACGTCGGTATCCCAGATCGCCAGGTGGGCTGGTGCTCCCGGGGCGAGCACGCCGACTCCGGACTCCCCCACAGCGCGCCATCCCCCGCGAGTGTGCGCCGAGAATGCTGCACGCGCGGAGATGGACTGCCGGGGGTTGCTGTGATGCATGGCCGCACGGACGGCCGCCCAGGGACCGATATCCGTGACAGGTGCATCGGAGCTGAACGCGATCCTGCCCCCCGCGCCGACGATGTCGGCGAAGCGGTTCATGCACGTCGATCGAGCGCCTCCGAGGCGCTGCTCGTACATGCCCCCCTGATGGCCCCACAGCGCGTCGAACATCGGCTGCATGGATGCGGTCACGCCGAACTCGACCAGAGCCGCGATGTCGTCATCGCCCAGCATCTCCGCGTGCTCGATCCTGTGACCCACAGCCCGAATGGCCGGGGTGCCCAGCTGGGCGGCGGCACGTCTCATGCCAGCGGTCACGACCGAGCATGCGGCATCGCCGATGACATGGAATCCCGCCTGCATGCCGGCCTGGGTCGCAGCCACGACATGTCGGCAGACCTGGTCGACATCGACGAAGTCGGTTCCCGTGCTCTGCGGATCATCGCTGTACGGCTCATGAAGGCACGCAGTGCGCGAGCCGATCGCACCGTCGATGAAGAGGTCACCGCCTGCTCCGACGGCACCGAGTTCACGAGCGAGATCGAGTCCGCCCTGCTCGGCGAGTTGGCCCCAGTAGCCGGCAACCAGCGGACCCGGCTCGTTGTCGGCGAGTGACAGCAGCGCGTCGAGGTCCTCGACGCTGGAGATGCTCGGGCCCGCCATCTCGTGCAGCGCGACGATGCCCTGCTCGGCAGCGATCCGTCGCAGGGCGCGCTGGGCCTGTGTCCGCTGCGCTGGGGTCACCGATGCGAGAGCGTGATCGCGGACGCGGTGGTGCGCCTGGCGGCTCAGTGCACCCCCGGTGCTCCACCCGGGAAGGCTGTCGACGCCCGGACATGCCTCGATGATCGCGGTACTGACGAGAGCGGAGTGCACGTCGATGCGGGACAGGTACACCGGGCGCCCGTCTGCGGCGGCATCGATCTCCTGGCGGGAGGGCACCCGTGGATCAGTCCACGTCGTCTCGTCCCACCCGTGACCGAGCACGACCCCGGCCGGCATCGTCCGCACGTAGGCCCGGACCTCGGCCAGCACCGAATCGGCAGACGTGGCGCTCGCCAGATCGAGACCGTCGGCTGCCAAGCCCGTGCTTGTCGCGTGCACATGGGCATCGACGAAGCCGGGGGCGACGAAGGCCCCTGCGAGATCGACGACGACGTCGGCCGCCTCACGGTGCACCTCCGCAGCGGTGTCCTCCCCGATCCAGGCGATGGTGTCTCCATCGATGAGCATTGCAGTGCTGAACGGGTGGGCGGGTGAGTAGATGACGCCACCGTGGAGCAGTACCAGGCGGCGGCTCCGCCATGGCGCAGTCGAGCCTCGGACTCGGCTCACACCATCACCAGGTCGCGGGTGCCGTGGTTCAGCACGACCGGTCCCTGAGGCCCGACGACGACGATGTCCTCGATACGAGCCCCATGACGTCCCTCGTCGTAGAAGCCGGGCTCGACGCTGAAGGCCATGCCGACCTGGAGCGGCAGTTCATTGCCGCTGACGATGTAGGGAGCCTCGTGCGTCTGCAGGCCGATGCCATGACCGGTGCGATGCACGAACAGTTCTCCGAGCCCGGCCTCTTCGAGAACGTCGCGGGCGATGGTGTCGACGGACGAGCACGCCATGCCTGCCCGCACCGATCTGACGGCGGTCTCCTGCGCGGTCTGAAGTGCCGTGTAGCGCTCTCGATACAGCGCACCGGGATCACCGACCGCGTAGGTGCGGGTGCAGTCGCTGCGGTAGCCGTCGGGCATCATCCCGCCGATGTCGATCACGATGGCGTCGCCGGACTCAATGATGCGGTCTGAGACCTCGTGGTGGGGACTAGCACCGTTGGGGCCGCTCGCCACGATGACGAAGTCCACAGCGACATGACCCTCCGCCAGGATCAGCTCGGCGATGTCGCGACCCACCTCACGCTCCGTCCGGCCTGCGCGGAGCAGTGTCGGGACCTGGGCGTGCACTCGATCGATCGCTGCCCCAGCGCGTGTCAGAGCCGCTATCTCGTCGGCGTCCTTCACCATGCGCAGCCGATCGAGCAGCGGGCCAGCCAGCACCTGCGTGGTCTCGGGCATCGCGCCGCGCAGGCCCAGCACCTTGGCTGCCCACATGTGGTCGTCGACCGCAACCCTCTGTGCGCCGGGGATGAGCGATGCGGTGAGGGCGTAGGGGTCATCAGTCTCGCCCCAGGTGTGCCGTGGCAGGTGTCCGGCAGGGCTGGCAGCTGCAGCCAGTGCCTCAAGGCGGGGCACGACGAGATCTGCGTGCGCGTCCGGGTGCACCACGAGGCAGGTGAGCCGCTCGAGGGGCACAGCGTCGTAGCCGGTGAGGTAGCGCAGGTCCGGACCGGGAGTGACGAGCACCGCATCGAGCCCGTGGGTCGGCATCAGTGCTGCGACGCGTGAGAGTCGCTCGTCGACCAGGGTGCTGGGCATCTGCTGCATGGACCGAGTCTAGGTGTACGGGGCGAACGGAATGACTGGGGACAATCACCGGACTCTGCCAGACTGCGCCGATGGCCCCACCGGCATCGACCCCTGACCTGTCGCTCCTCGCCCTCGACTCGGCGTCGCTGTACTACCGCTCGTACTACGCGCTCCCGACCTCGATGACAGCACCGGACGGGCACCCGCACAATGCCCTCCGGGGGTTTCTGAGCACGGTCGCCCGCCTGGTCGAGGTCCATCGCCCCGCCGGGCTCGTGGCGGCCTGGGACGAGGACTGGCGACCCCAGTGGAGGGTGGACCTGCTCACCTCGTACAAGGCTCATCGGGTGGCTGAGGACGGCCCGCTGGAGGCTGACGGGGTCTCCGATGCGGAGGAGGAGCCGGAGGATCTTGGTCCTCAGGTCAGTGCGATCTCGATGGTCCTTGACGCGCTCGGCATCCCTCGATGGGGCGTAGCCGAGCACGAGGCGGACGATGTCCTCGGCTCACTGGCGGCCGATCGACGTCGATGGCCGGGACCCTCGGGCCGCTGCCTCGTCGTCACGGGCGATCGAGACCTCGTACAGGTCATTGACGAGCACACCAGTGTCCTGCTCACGGTGAGCGGTGGCATGGAGAAGTGG
>JBIIJX010000180.1:0-5242 GCA_044233495.1 Candidatus Nanopelagicales bacterium | reverse complement strand
GGAGTCGGCGCCATCGCGTCGATCGAACCGTCGGCGCACTGGACGGTGATGCGGATCTCCCTCCCGGACGACCTGGCGCGCTACGTGGTCGAGAAGGGCTCCATCGCGGTCGATGGGGTGTCGCTGACGGTCGTGGACGTCGACAGGTCCTCGTTCCAGGTCTCCCTCATCCCAACCACGCTCGCGGAGACGATCCTCGGCACTCGTAGGGTGGGGGATCCGGTCAACATCGAGGTCGATGCGATGGCCAAGTACGTCGAGCGTCTGATCCAGTGGAGGAACGATGATCCCGGCCGATGAGCTGTTCTCCGGCACGGAGGAACTCATCGCCGATGAGCCGGGTGCGATCGCGGCTCCGTCCTTGTCACGCAGCACCGACGGTGTGCGCCTGGACTCCGTCGAGGCGGCCATCGCGGCCATCGAGCGTGGCGCGGCGGTCGTCGTCGTGGACGACGAGGACCGAGAGAACGAGGGCGACCTGATCTTCGCCGGGTCCCGTGCCACCACCGAGCTCGCTGCTTTCATGATTCGCTACACGTCCGGCTACATCTGCGTCGGTATGGCCGGTGAGATCCTGGATCGGCTCAACCTGCCTCCGATGACGGCCGTGAACGAGGATCGCAAGGGCACGGCCTACTCGGTGAGCGTCGACGCCCGTAACGTCGCCGGCACGGGCATCTCCGCCGAGGATCGCGCTCATACGATTCGAGTCCTGTCCGACACGGCCACCGAGCCGTTCGATCTCACTCGCCCCGGGCACGTCATGCCGCTGCGCGCGGTACCCGGAGGTGTCCTGCGTCGCGCTGGTCATACCGAGGCTGCAGTGGACCTCGCGCGTCTGGCCGGGCTGACCCCGTCGGGGGCACTGTGCGAGCTCGTCAACGACGACGGCACCATGATGCGGGCGCCGCAGTGCCGGGCGTTCGCCGACGAGCACGGCCTGCTGTTGATCTCGATCGCCGACCTCATCCGGTTCCGTCGGGCGCATGAGTCACTCGTCACCAAGGCAGCCGTGGCCACGCTGCCGACGGAGTTCGGCGACTTCGTGGCCCACGGCTACCTCAGTGAGATCGACGGCCAGGAGCACGTGGCCCTGGTGAAGGGCGACATCGGGGATGGCGAGGACGTCCTCGTCCGCGTTCACTCCGAGTGCCTCACCGGGGATGTCTTCGGGTCCCTGCGGTGCGACTGCGGTCCGCAGCTGCAGGCGGCGTTGCGCGCCGTGGCGGATGAGGGTCGCGGTGTGGTCCTGTACGTCAGGGGCCACGAGGGCCGTGGCATCGGCCTGCTCCACAAGCTGAAGGCGTACACCCTGCAGGACGCAGGACGCGACACCGTCGACGCCAACCTCGATCTGGGACTGCCCGCCGATGCACGCGACTACGGCGTCGGTGCATCGATCCTGGCCGATCTCGGCGTGCGCAGCATGCGACTGCTCACGAACAACCCGGCCAAGCGGGCGGGCCTTGAGGGCTACGGCCTGACCATCGTCGCGCGCGTGCCCTTGATGATCGAGGCCAACCCGCACAACGCCGCCTACCTCGAGACGAAGGCCGAGCGCATGGGTCACGAGCTGCAGCCAGGAGGCCCGTCGTGAGCGGGGCGGGCAGTCCGTCGGTCGATGTCGACGGCTCGGGCCTGTCGGTCGTGATCGTCGCTGCCTCTTGGCATGAGGTTGTGATGAACGGCCTGATCGCCGGAGCGGAGCGGGAGTGCGACCGCCTTGGTGCGGCGCACCGCGTGGTCCGGGTGCCCGGGAGCTTCGAGCTTCCCGTCGTTGCCCAGGAGCTCGCGGCGGATCCGGCGGTCGACGCCGTCGTGTGCCTCGGCGTGATCATCCGCGGCGGCACCCCCCACTTCGAGTTCGTGGCCACTGCCACCACAGACGGATTGACCCGGGTGGCCCTCGATACCCGTACCGCGATCGGATTCGGTGTCCTGACCACCGACAACGAGCAGCAGGCCCTCGACCGAGCAGGCCTGCCCGGATCGGCCGAGGACAAGGGAGCCGAGGCGGCGGCCGCGGCCATCTGCACCGCGCTGGTCCTGCGCGGCTGCAGGGGCGTTGGCTGATACACCCAGGCCGTCAATAGGCTTGACGGGTGAAGACGTTTGATGAGCTCTACGCGGAGTTGAACCGGAAGGTGACCTACCGCGAGGAGGAGACCGGCACGACGCGCCTTGTCGATGCGGGCGTCCATGCGATCGGCAAGAAGATCGTCGAGGAGGCCGCAGAGGTCTGGATGGCCGCGGAGCACGAGGGGCCTGAGCGTACGGCTGAGGAGATCTCCCAGCTCCTCTACCATCTTCAGGTCCTCATGCTGGCCAGCGATGTCAGCCTCGACGATGTCTACCGGAGGCTGTGAGATGCTGCGCGTCGCCGTTCCCAACAAGGGCCAGCTCGCAGATCCGGCTCGCGCCATGCTGGCCGAGGCTGGCTACCTGCGCAGCTCGACCACCCGCGACCTCGTGGTCCAGGATCCCGAGAACGATGTCGAGTTCTTCTTCCTGCGTCCTCGAGATATTGCGATCTACGTAGGAGAAGGCACTCTCGACGTCGGCATCACCGGTCGCGACATGCTCCTGGACTCGCGCGCAAAGGCCGATGAGGTGCTGGCCCTCGGCTTCGCGCCGTCGACGTTCCGGCTCGCGGCGCCGAAGGGCCGCGCCCAGTCGCCGGGCGATCTGGACGGTATGACGATCGCCACGTCCTACGCCGGCGTACTCGAGGACTACCTCGCCCGCGAGGGGATCGCGGCGCGCGTGGTGAAGCTCGATGGAGCCGTGGAGAACGCAGTGGCACTGGGGGTCGCCGACGCCGTCGCCGACGTGGTCGCCACGGGCACAACTCTGCGCAAAGCCGGGCTCGAACTGGTCGGCGATCCGATCCTGGTGTCGGAGGCGCTCGTCATCCGGCGCACAGGTGCACCTGAGCTCCCTGCCGTCGAGACCCTCATGCGACGTCTCCACAGCGTGATGGTCGCGCGATCGTACGTCCTCGTCGACTACGACATCCGGTCGGAGCATCTGGATCGGGCATGCGAGCTGACCCCCGGTATCGAGTCCCCGACGGTGTCGGCGCTGCACGAGCCCGGATGGTCCGCGGTGCGCGCCATGGTCCCGGCCGCCGACGTGCACCTGGTGATGGACGAGCTGTACGAGCTGGGTGCCCGTGGCATCCTCGTCACCGACATCCACGCCTGCCGCCTCTGACTCCCTCCGCGACGGGCCTCTGGCCAAGCCGTGGCTAGGGTCGTCGTCGTGTCCCACCCCGTCGACGCGAGTGGTCCCGGTCGGAGCCTCGCGAGCCCTGCCTACCCGGACGATGACGGGAGCGCCGACCCGCACGTGCGGCGGACAGTGGGCGATGCGGCTGCCGGTTCGCTGTCGGTCGACGAGGCCGCGCGCATGCTCCGTGGCGCCCGCCTGCTGGCGACCGTCGTCGCCGTCCTCGACCAGGCCGACGAGTCCGGCGCCGACAAGGACAGTCACATGGCCGTCGTCTCCATGGTCAATGCGATCGGCGAGAAGGGCCTGCTGGCCTTCACGGGCATCGACTCCCTCGCACGGTGGAACCCGCAGGCGCGTCCGGTCCCGGCGCACGGGCGCGACCTCGCCCGGGCCGCGCTCGAGGATGGTGCCGCCGCGGTGGTCGTGGACGTCGCCGGGCCTGCCACCTGCGTGCTGACCGGATCGGCACTGGACGTCCTGGTCGACCACGTTGACCTGCCGCACGTCGACGCTGTGATCAGCGCGGCGCTGGCGCCCCTCACGGCGGACGGCTGGTGTGATGCCGTGGTGCGCGACGCACGTGGGGAGCACGTCGGGGTAGACGTGGTTGTCGAGATCCATGCGGCCGGCGGAGGGCACCCTGACGGTCGTCGACACGACGAACTGACGGCCCAGGCGGCGCGCATCCTGGCCGGGCGGGCCGATCTCCAGGCCCTGGTGCCCGGAGGCATCGGCGTGCTGCGCTCCTCGGGCTAGCCCACGTCGTCGACCGGGGGACCGGTCCGTCAGACGACGGGACCGGTGAGGTCCTCGCCCGGGCCCAGGCCTGGCGGGTCGGGGATGACGGAGGCTTCCCGGAAAGCCCGCTGGAGCGCCTGCAGCCCGTCGCGCAAGGGCGCGGCGTGCATCGACCCGACGAGCGGGGCAGCGGAGGTCACGAGGCCGGCCAGGGCGGAGATCAGGATCCGGGCCTCGGCCAGGTCAGCCGCCGGAGCAGGTGACTCATCGGAGTCCTCGGCCAGGCCGCAGGCCACGGCGGCGGCAGACATCAGGTGCATGGCCACCGTCAGCACGACTTCCACGGCGGGGATGTCGGCGATGTCGAGGGGAACGTCCGATTCGGGGGTCTGGCTCACGGCTGGTACCCTTCCACCTGACTGACTCGGGTCCCGTACCCGGGTCGCGCAAGCGGAGTCCTCACTCCCACCTGCAGGCCGCTCGTCGCGCTTATGCGCGCGAAGCCTCGCGGGTCGAGCGCACAGCCCCTGCGGCTGTGACGACGAGGCCTTCGCGTGCGCTGCACCGAGGGCCTCCCGCCTTCTACGGTGCAGGTCACCTGGTGATCGAGCAGCGAGGAGGCGCCATCAGCGTCGAACCACGGATCAATGACCGTATCCGCGTGCCGGAGGTCCGACTCGTCGGACCGGCGGGCGAGCAGGTCGGAATCGTCCGCATCGAGGACGCCCTGCGACTGGCGGTGGAGGCCGATCTCGACCTCGTCGAGGTTGCACCCATGGCCAAGCCCCCCGTCTGCAAGCTCATGGACTTCGGCAAGTTCAAGTACGAGGCAGCGCTGAAGGAGCGCGAGTCGCGCAAGAACCAGACGCACACGGTCATCAAGGAGATGAAGCTCCGCCCGAAGATCGACCAGCACGACTACGAGACCAAGAAGGGTCACGTCGAGCGGTTCCTCAAGGCGGGCGACAAGGTGAAGATCACGATCATGTTCCGCGGTCGTGAGCAGAGCCGACCGGAGTTGGGCCTGCGACTGCTGGCCAAGCTCGCGGACGACGTCACCGAGTTGGGCTTCGTCGAGGCCACTCCCAAGCAGGACGGCCGCAACATGATCATGGTTCTCGCGCCCCACCGGAAGAAGTCCGAGGTCGCCCGCGATGCTGCCAAGGAGCGCGTGGTCGAGACCGAGGCACCGACGGCCGAGAGCGCTTGATCACCCACCAGACCATCCGGTCCGAACTGGACCGGCAGGACCCCGGCCCCAGGCCGGCCGAAC
>JBIIJX010000278.1:0-2778 GCA_044233495.1 Candidatus Nanopelagicales bacterium | reverse complement strand
GCTCATGGCGGCCGAGGTCGTGGGCTCGGTGTCCGAACGGGCGCTGCTGGATGCGCTCTTCGCGGGAAGGGCGCACCTGTCCGACCGAGTCGAGGAGCACATGTCCCCGCCGCTGCCGATGGTGGGGGCCGGAGTGTCCGTGACGAACGCGGTCGCATCGCTCGAGACGTCCGACGCGCTGATCGTCCTGGACGGCGGTCAGCCCATCGGGGTCGTCACCCGGCAGGATGTGCTCGCGCACCTCGCCCTGTAGTCGCCCGCTCCGTCGCCCACGCACCTGGAGATTCCATGTCCACCCCGCACGCACCGTCCGACCAGCACGGCTTCGAGACCCGCGCCATCCATGCCGGTCAGGAGCCCGACCCGCTGACAGGTGCGGTGGTGCCACCCATCTACCAGGTGTCGACCTTCAAGCAGGACGGAGTGGGAGGCCTGCGCGGCGGCTATGAGTACGCGCGCAGTGGCAATCCGACACGTACGGCTCTCGAGACCTGTCTCGCGTCACTCGAGGCCCCGCACCTGCCCGATGCGGTGGGCCTCGCATTCGCGTCCGGCCTCGCCGCCGAGGACACGCTGATTCGCGCCCTGTGCCGTCCAGGCGATCACGTCGTCCTTCCGCATGATGCCTATGGCGGCACCTACCGCCTGTTCACGAAGGTCGCTGGCCCCTGGGGTCTCCACGTCAACCCGGTGAACGTCACCGACATCGACCTGCTGCGCAAGGCCATCGTGCCCGGCCGCACTCGTCTGGTCTGGGTCGAGACGCCGTCCAACCCACTGCTGTCCATCGCGGACATCGCAGCCGTTGCGGACGTGACCCACGAGGCCGGTGCTCTGCTCGTCGTCGACAACACCTTCGCCTCGCCCTACCTGCAGCAGCCGATCGTGCTGGGCGCGGACATCGTCGTGCACAGCACCACGAAGTACGCCGGCGGTCACAGCGATGTCGTGGGCGGTGCCCTGGTCGTCGCGGATCCGGAGATCGGCGCGACGCTTGCCTACCACCAGAACGCGCAGGGGTCCATCGCCGGTCCGTTCGACAGCTGGCTGACGCTGCGCGGACTCAAGACCCTCGGCGTGCGGATGGACCGCCACAGCGCCAACGCCCGAACGATCGCCGAGTTCCTGGTGGACCATCCGGCGGTGTCGCAGGTCTTCTGGCCCGGGCTGCCGGATCACCCTGGCCATGCGATCGCGGCGCGCCAGATGCGCGAGTTCGGAGGAATGGTGTCGTTCCGGGTCGCTGCAGGGGAGCAGGCGGCGGTCGACATCTGCGGACGCACCGAGGTGTTCACGCTCGGAGAGTCCCTCGGCGGAGTGGAGTCGCTCATCGAGCATCCGGCGCGCATGACCCACGCATCGGTGGCGGGCAGCCCGCTGGAGGTGCCCTCCGATCTCGTGCGGCTGTCCGTCGGCATCGAGTCGATCGAGGATCTGGTCGCGGATCTCACCGTCGCACTCGACGGCTGACGTCCGCTCGACCTGCGTACCTGCACATTTCTCGCACGTGCAGAGGGGGGTGTCACGCCCTCCCACGTGCGCTGGTGGAGTACTGCCAACATCCAGAGCGGTTGAGAGATCTGGCTCGTCGACACCGCAGCAACCCCCAGGGGTGCTAACGCCAGAACCGATGTGAGAGGCAGTGCCATGACGAACGACTCCTGTTGCGACACCGCAGTGATCCGCCCCACGGTCACCTCGCGCGCGTGTCGAATGTGCCGCTGATCAGGCACACGCGCTGATCCCGATCGCCGCCCGCGGATGCGGGCCGCGATTCCGCACGCCCCTGTTCAACAACCCCCTACCGAAGGTGAACCATGTCCATCTCCCTCGAGCCGCACCTGCGCGCCCCAGCATCGTCGGTGCGCCTGGATCAGGTGACGAAGACGTTCGGCTCCGGGCCGGATGCCGTACGTGTGCTGGCCGACATCGATCTGCTCGTGTCCTCGGGCGAGATCGTCGCGCTGCTCGGCCCCAGTGGATGCGGCAAGTCGACCCTTCTCCGCCTGGTCGCCGGCCTGGAGCGGGCCACGACCGGCGTGGTGTCGGTCGATGACTCGCCCGTGACCGGCATCGACGCGCACTGCTCCGTCGTCTTCCAGGAGCCGCGCCTGCTGCCGTGGCGCAGTATCGCGTCGAACGTCCGGCTGGGCGCCCGTGGCGGTCAGGGAACGGACGAGATCGACGAGTGGCTGCGCCTGGTGGGCCTCGACGGATTCGGCGGGCACCTGCCGAAGGAGGTATCGGGTGGCATGGCGCAGCGGGCGGCGCTGGCCCGTGCCCTGATCGGTCATCCCGGAGTGCTGCTCCTGGACGAGCCCTTCGCAGCGCTCGACGCACTCACCCGCATGCAGATGCAGGACCTCCTGGTCGACGTCACCCGTCAGCTCGGCACGACGGTGCTGCTCGTCACGCACGACGTCGATGAGGCGCTCTACCTCGCTGATCGCGTCATCGTCCTCGGGCAGCGGGGGGAGGGGATCGCCGAGTCCGTCACGGTCGACGTGCCTCGACCCCGCAACCGCAGTGATGCTCGACTCACGCCACTGAGGGCCGCGCTGCTCCAGCGCTTCGGCATCCACGTCTGATCGACCACCCATGTCTATCACCTGATCAATCAACACCCGATCGATCAACACCCAAAACCCACCTTCAAGGAGAAGAAGCAGCAATGAAGAACCGACGCACGACCGCACTCGCAAGCATCGCCCTGGCGGCTGCCGCCTCAACCCTGCTCGCCGCGTGCGCGTCGGGTGAGGGTCCGCAGGAGGAGGGGAG
>JBIIJX010000022.1:0-20345 GCA_044233495.1 Candidatus Nanopelagicales bacterium | reverse complement strand
GAGCGCATCGGGCACCCTGAACCTCGACTACGCCTACTGGAATCCGCTCAGCCTCGCGGTGCGCGACAGCAAGTGCCTCGAGAACGCCCTCGGCGATGACGTGACCGTCACGTGGGTCCTGTCGACGGGCAGCAACAAGGCCAACGAGAACCTCAACGCCGAGGTCATCGACATCGGCTCCACCGCAGGTGCAGCGTCCTTCGTGGCTCGCGCTAACGGTGCGGCCATCAAGACCATCGGTGTCTTCTCCCAGCCGGAGTGGTCCGCAATCGTCGTGCCCTCCGGATCGACCATCACTGACGTGGCGCAGCTGAAGGGCACCAAGATCGCCGCGACCAAGGGCACCGACCCCTACTTCTTCCTGCTGCAGGCCCTGAACGAGGCGGGCCTGTCGCAGGCGGACGTCGAGATCATCAACCTCCAGCATGCGGACGGCCAGGCAGCCCTTGCACGGGGTGACGTCGATGCGTGGGCCGGACTCGACCCGATCATGGCGACCACGGAGGCGAAGGACGGCAGCCAGCTCATCTACCGCAACATCGCCTTCAACTCCTACGGCGTGATCAACGCCCGGGAGGCGTTCCTGACGGAGTCGCCAGAGCTCGTCGACCAGGTGCTCACCTGCTACGAGGAGGCGCGCCAGTGGATCAAGGACAACCCTGCCGACGCGGCTGCGCTGCTTGCCAAGGAGGCCACCCTGGAGCCGGAGATCGCGACGACCGTCCTGACGGAGCGCACGAACGTCGACGTGTCGATCGTGCCGGGCGAGACGCAGCGCGCGGTGCTGGAGACGATCCTGCCGACGCTCGTCGCCGAGGGTCAGGTTCGCTCGGAGGATGAGGCGCGTGCGGCGCTCGACACGCTCTACGACACCTCGTTCGCGGAGCGGACCACCTCATGAGCCTGCTGGAGACCGAGCGTTCCCACGCGACGTCCCCCGTGACTGCGCCCACTCGGGCGCAGTCACGGGGTCCCAGTTGGGTGGGCGCCGTCCTCGTGGGGATGGTGCTGCCTGTTCTGCTGCTCCTGCTTTGGCAATGGGCCGCGACGAACGGGATGTTCTCTGCCAGCCAGCTGCCGACTCCCTCCTCGGTCGTCGCGGCGCTGTTCGAGCTGATCGAGCGCGGCACCTTCTGGACCCATGTCGCGATCAGCGTGCAGCGCGTGCTGCTGGGCTTCGCCATCGGAGCGTCGGCGGGCATCGTGATCGGCTCGCTTGTGGGCCTGTCGCCGTGGGCCAGTCGGGTCCTGTCTCCGACGATCCAGGCCCTCCGCGCGGTGCCGTCACTCGCCTGGGTGCCGCTGCTCGTGCTGTGGATGGGGATCTACGAGGGCCCGAAGGTCACGCTCGTGGCGATCGGCGCCTTCTTCCCCGTCTTCACCACCGTGGCATCGGGGTTCATGCACACGGACCGCCGTCTCATCGAGGTCGGACGTGCCTACGGTCTGAAGGGTCATCGACTTGTGACGGGGGTGCTGCTGCCGGCGGCGGCACCGACGGTGTTCGCCGGCCTTCGCCTCGGCCTAGCGCAGAGCTGGCTGTTCGTGGTGGCTGCCGAGCTGATCGCCAGCTCCAAGGGCTTGGGCTTCCTGCTCATCGACAGCCAGAACACCTCGCGCACCGACATTCTGCTGCTGTCGATCATCTGCCTCGCGATTCTGGGCAAGACGACCGACTTCATCCTCGCGGCGATCGAGCGCCGCACCCTGCGCTGGGTCTGACACGAGGGAGTGGCATGACGAATCGACGCATGGCCGATCGGCAGTGGGGCTTTCGCACGCGTGCGCTGCACGCGGGAGGCGCACCCGATCCGGGTTCCGGAGCGCGTGCCGTACCCGTCTTCCAGACGACGAGCTTCGTGTTCGAGGACACCTCGGATGCGGCGAACCTGTTCGCTCTGCAGAAGTACGGCAACATCTACTCGCGAATCGGCAATCCGACCGTGGCCGCGCTCGAGGAGCGCATCGCGTCTCTGGAGGGCGGGCTCGGAGCCGTCGCGACGAGCAGCGGGCAGGCGGCAGAGTTCATCACCTTCGCAGCCCTCGCAGGTGCCGGAGACCATCTCCTCGCCTCGTCCGCTCTCTACGGAGGCACGGTGACGCAGCTCGACGTCACACTCCGCCGCTTCGGCATCGACACCACGTTCGTCGACAGTGATGATCCGGCAGATTTCGCCGCGCACATCAGGCCGAACACCAAGGCACTGTTCGCGGAGGTCGTCTCGAACCCGTCGTGCCGGGTCGCCGACATCCGCGGTCTGGCCGACGTCGCGCATGCTGCCGGCATCCCGCTCGTGGTGGACGCGACGACGGTCACGCCATACCTGTGCCGCCCGCTGGAGCACGGAGCTGACATCGTGATCCACTCTGCGACGAAGTTCCTGGGCGGGCATGGCACGGCACTGGGCGGTGTCGTGGTGGACGGCGGAACCTTCGACTGGGGCAACGGCCGGTTCCCGACGATGACGGAGCCGGTGGCCAGCTACGGCGGTATCCGCTGGTGGGACAACTTCGGGGAGTACGGCTTCCTCACCAAGCTCCGGGTCGAGCAGCTGCGCGACATCGGCGCGTCCCTCGCCCCGAACAGCGCCTTCCTGCTGCTGCAGGGCGTCGAGACGCTGCCGCAGAGGATGACGGAGCACGTGGCGAATGCGCGCATCGTCGCCGAGCGACTCGCGGCGGATCCGCGGGTGACGTGGGTCAACTACGCCGGGCTGCCGGGTCACGCGCAGAAGGACCGGGCCGATCGCTACACGCCGATGGGTCCCGGTGCGGTCTTCTCCTTCGGCATCGATGGAGGCTTCACCGCAGCGGAGGCATTCATCAACAGCGTCGAGTTGCTGAGCCACCTCGCGAACATCGGCGATGCGCGCACCCTCGTCATCCACCCGGCGAGCACGACGCATGCCCAACTGAGTCCGGAACAGCTCGAGTCGGCGGGAGTCCCGTCCGATCTGGTGCGCATCAGCGTCGGCCTCGAGGACGTCGACGACATCTGGTGGGACATCGACCAGGCGCTCACCCGGGCGACGGGGAGGACGTCATGAGCTGGAGCCCGCCCAGTGCGCGTGAGCGGCTGGCCCTGCTGCAGGGCAGCAGGTCCGTCGCCATCGTCGGCGCCTCGAACAACCCGTCACGGGCCAGCTACTTCGTCGGCACCTACCTGCTGTCGAGCTCCGACCTGACGGTCTGGTTCGTGAACCCACGGGAGGAGCGCATCCTCGGCCACCGGGCGTACCCGGACCTCGCCGCGCTGCCGGAGTCGCCGGACATCGTCGACGTCTTCCGCAAGCCGTCCGATCTGCCGCAGGTGCTCGATGAGGCGCTCGCCGCCTCGGCGCGCACGCTGTGGCTGCAGCTGGGGATCGAGGATGCGGCGATCGCCGAGCGCGCATCGGCGGCGGGGATGAACGTGGTGATGAACCGGTGCATCAAGATCGAGCACGCCCGGTTCCACGGGGGTCTGCACCTGGCAGGGTTCGACACGGGGGTCATCTCCTCCAGGCGCGGCCTTGGCTGAGCCCTCGCCGGCGCGCCGAGTTGCACTATTCCTAGTAAGTCGGTAGGAATAGTGACTATGTACGGACTCCTCGCCGTGGCCCTGGCCGGATTCGGCGCCCAGCTGGTCGACGGCTCACTCGGCATGGGCTACGGCCTGACGTCCTCGACCCTGCTCATCGCGATCGGCCTCGCCCCCGCGGTGGCGTCGGCATCGGTGCACCTCGCCGAGATCGGCACCTCGGCCGCCAGCGCCTACTCCCACGCCCGCATGGGCAACGTCGACAAGACCGTCCTGAAGCGCATCGCGCTGCCCGGCGCCGTCGGCGCCTTCGCCGGTGCCACCGTGCTGTCCAACCTCTCCACCCAGGCCGCACGTCCATGGGCCAGCACCCTGCTGCTCATCCTCGGCTTCTACGTCCTCTTCCGCTTCATCCGGCATCGCACGGTCGCGCTGAAGCGCGGCCGACCGGGCACGCGGTTCCTGGCGCCCCTCGGACTCATCGGCGGATTCGTCGACGCGACCGGCGGTGGTGGCTGGGGTCCGGTCACGACTCCGGCCCTGCTTGCGCAGGGGCGCATGGCGCCCAACCGCGTCATTGGCACGATGAACGCCGCGGAGTTCCTGGTCGCCGTCGCCGCGAGCGCCGGCTTCATCCTCGGTATCGGACTTTCTGCGATCGACTGGCGCGTGCTCGTCCCGCTCATGATCGGCGGCGTCATCGCGGCACCGATCGCCGCATGGATTGCGCACCGGCTGCCGATGCGGATCATGGGCGTGACCGTCGGCGGCATGATCATCTTCACGAACGCCTTCACGCTGATGAAGGCATTCGGCGTCTCCGGCGACATCGTCGCGCCGACCCTCATCGTCCTCGGTGCGATCTGGGCCTACCTCGTCGGAGCCGTGACCTATCAGCACCTTCGAACGCGGAACGCCTCGACGGACGATTCATCCGACGAAGCGTCCCGTGAGGTGAACGTCTAGCTAGAAGGCCTCCTCCGGAAGGCCCATGAGGTCGAGCGTCGTTGCCTCGGCGACTGCGCGCTCGGCCGCAAGCAGCGGAAGCCGATTGCGTGCGAACCAGCGAGCCGTCTCGATCTTGCCCTCGTAGAAGACTCGATCCCGATCTGACGGCCCGGCGGCAAGAGCCTTCACGGCGACCTCAGCCTGACGAAGGAGCAACCATCCGATGATGAGGTCTCCGGACGCCATCAAGAGCCGCGTGGAGTTCAGGCCGACCTTGTAGATCTGCTGCGGGTCGGCCTGCGCCTCCATCGCCCAGGTGCCCATCACGCCGACCATCGCCTGCACGTCCTCCAGCGCCCTGCCCAGCAGCTCGCGTTCCGACTGCAGTCGCCCGGTGCCCTCGTCGCCCTTGACGGTCTCGGTCATCTGGGCCGCGAGATGGAAGATCGCCTTGAACTGGTCCTTGATCATCTTCCGGAAGAAGAAGTCCAGACCCTGGATGGCGGTGGTGCCCTCGTAGAGCGTGTCGATCTTCGCGTCGCGCACGTACTGCTCGAGCGGATAGTCCTGCAGATAGCCGGATCCGCCGAAGGTCTGGAGTCCGACGGCAAGCATCTCGTACGAGCGCTCCGATCCGACACCCTTCACTACTGGGAGCAGCAGGTCGTTCATGCGCTCCGCGAGATCGAGGTCGACGCCCTCCGGAAGCGGCATGCCTGCCGCGCCCAGCTGCACGAGATCCTGCCAGTACGCGGTGTAGGCGATGAGCGCCCGCATGCCCTCGGCGTAGGACTTCTGCAGCATCAGTCCGCGTCGAACATCGGGATGATGCGTGATGGTCACGCGCGGTGCGGTCTTGTCCGTCATCTGTGTGAGATCGGCGCCCTGCACTCTCGTCTTGGCGTAGTCAAGCGCATGCAGGTATCCCGTCGACAGCGTGGCGATGGCCTTCGTGCCCACGAGCATGCGGGCGTACTCGATGACCTTGAACATCTGGGCGATGCCGTCGTGCTCGTCGCCGAGCAGCCAGCCGATGGCTGGATCGCCGGAGTCCGCACCGAAGGTCATCTCGCACGTCGTAGAGACCTTCAGGCCCATCTTCTTCTCGACGTTGGTCGCGTAGACGCCGTTGCGCTTGGTCAGGTCGCCGGTCTGCGAGTCGAAGAGGAACTTCGGGACGATGAACAAGGACAGACCCTTCGTGCCTGGTCCGGCGCCCTCCGGACGCGCAAGCACCATGTGCACGATGTTCTCGGTCATGTCCTGCTCACCGTTGGTGATGAATCGCTTCACGCCCTCGATACGCCAGGTGCCGTCACCGTTGTCGATCGCCTTGGCGCGTCCCGCGCCGACATCGGAGCCCGCGTCGGGCTCGGTGAGCACCATGGTCGCGCCCCAGTTTCGCTCGATCATGAACCGAGCCCAGCGCTTCTGCTCCTCGGTGCCGTAGTGGTCCATCACCGCTGCCATGCTCGGCCCGTTCATGAACATCATCGCGGCGGGGTTCGCGCCCAGGAGCAGCTCGCTGGCCGCCCAGCGCAGCGACGGCGGTGCCCCCGTGCCGCCCATGTGCTCAGGAAGGTCCAGGCGCCACCACTCCGCCTGCTCGAGGGCGTGGAACGCGGCCTTGAAGGACTCGGGCATCGTGACCGTCGTGGACGCAGGGTCGTAGACCGGGGGCTGCCTGTCGTTCTCGGCGAAGGGTGCCGCCAGCGGGCCGGTCGCGAGTCGATCCACCTCGCGGAGGACCTCCCGGGCGGTCTCCGTGTCCATGTCGGCGAAGGGGCCCTCCCCGAGGCGGTCGCCGGCTCCGAAGACCTCGAACAGGTTGAACTCGAGATCGCGCAGGTTGCTCTTGTAGTGCGACATGACTGTTCCTCCACGGAAGTCGGGAGATTAGTTACTCACCGGTAACCAATGATCCTACTCACTGGTAACTTTGGCAAGCAGGGGCGCGGCCGGCGATGTTGGCAGGGGCGCAGGTGCCACGTATCCTCGAGGCACTCGAGCAGGAGGGGACGGGAGAACCATGCGGAGACACACATCTGTCGCGATTGCCACCTCAGCGCTGGTCATCGCCGTGGGGGCAGGGCCCCTCGTCGCACCCGCCCACGCGTGCGAGCCGCCCCCGGGCGGCACCTGTGTCGAGACCCCCCCGAGCACCGGCGCCACTCCATCGCAGACGACGGAGATGCCAGCGGGAACGACCACCTTCACGACGTCGACCCCCCCGGCCGGGGCGACGATCACGTGGGGGGAGACCCAGACAACCATGAGCCCCACGGCTCCCACCCAGGGCGGGATCACCGCCGACATGATCATGGCGGCGCTGCCGAAGGTGATGGAGCTCCTCGCCAAGGGGGATCTGGGATCCCTCCTGCCATCCGTCATGAGCTACCTCACGGCGGACCAGATCGCCGCCCTCGCCCCGGCTGCGCTCGGCAAGCTCTCCGGACAGCAGCTCGCGGCACTGGCCCCGGCAGCCATGAGCGGCTTCAGCGCGGAGCAGTGGGCCCAGCTGGCGCCCACGGCCCTGGCCAAGCTCACGTCGGATCAGCTCGAGGCGCTCGCTCCCAGCGTGCTCAGCCGGCTCTCGCCGGCGCAGCTGGCGCGGATGCGTCCGCAGGTCCTCGCATCCATGACGCCCGAGCAGGCCGAAGCACTCAGCCCCTCGACCGTTGCGGCGATCAAGCCGGCCCAGGTCAAGGCCCTGGAGCCCGAAGCCGTGGCTGCGATGGGGCCCGCCCAGCTCAAGGCGCTGAGCGGGGCGTCGTCACGTGCGGTGACCCCAGCGCAGCTGGCGGAACTGGACAAGGCGCAGATCAAGGCTTTGCGCAGCTAGCAACCTCATCGGGGGATCGCCGGACTCGAAACGCGCCCTCAGCGCCCCTGCGGTCCGGCTGCAGACCACAATGGGGTCATGTCCAAGCCGTGGCTGGAGTCCAAGACCCCCGTCGCGCCACCGACATCCGCCATTCCGTCCCTGCGCCAGCTGGTCTACGCCGGCGTCGTGACGGGTGCTTGGTCAGCGGTACTTGTCCTGGTCCTGTACCTGATCGGTCGCGTGGCCGGCACGGACTTCGCCATGGTGTGGTGGGGCGGCGGCGCAGCGGCGCCGATGCCCTGGTTCGTCTTCCTCCTCCTGCCCCTCGTCGCCGCTGTCCTCTTCTCCCTGGCAGCCAGCACGGCCCGGGGCCTCGCGCATGCCCGCGCTCTCGTCTACTGGGTCGGGACCCTGCTCGCGTTGGCCTCGCTGTACCCGGCCGTGACCCAGCCCTCACTTGGCTGGCCGACACGCATCCTCCTCGTGATCATGCACCTGCTCACGTGGTTCCTCGTGGTGCCTCAGGTGGCTCGGATCGTGGGTGACTCCGAGCCCGGCCAGCACGAGGACCGCGATGCCTGAGGCCACGTTCGCCCATCGCTCGATGCCGATCGCACTCGTCGTTGCTCTCAGGCCGCGCCAGTGGCTCAAGAACGTCCTCGTCTTCGCAGCACCCCTCGCGGCCGGATCGATCTTCGAGCCCGATGTCCTCGTGCCGTCCCTGATCGCATTCGTCGTGTTCTGCCTGATATCGAGTGCGACATACCTCATCAACGATGTTCGTGACATCGAGGCTGATCGGATCCACCCGACCAAGTGCCACCGACCGATTCCCGCTGGTGAGCTGAGCATTCCCGTGGCGGTCGGCACCGCCGTCGTGCTTGGTGTCGTCGCACTCGGCATCGCACTGGCTGTCAGCGTCTCGCTCTTCGGCGTCGTGCTCGCCTATGCGGTCTTCACGCTGGCCTACTCGCTGTACCTGAAGCACGAGCCAGTCATTGAGCTCGCGCTGCTGTCGCTCGGCTTCCTCCTGCGCGCCATCGCGGGAGGCGCGGCTGCGGATCTGCCCATCTCACCGTGGTTCCTCATCGTTGCGGCCTTCGGCTCGCTGTTCATGGCGGCAGGAAAGCGGTTCAGCGAGCTCGAACGGTCTGCTGACTCCGACGCGCCGCGCCGTCGCAGCCTCGACGGCTACACGGCTACCTACCTGCGCTTCGTGTGGGGGCTCGCTGCCGCCGTCACGATCACCGCCTACTGCCTCTGGGCCTTCGAGGTCGGACTGACGGACTCCTCGTTCCCGTGGTCGCAGTGGAGCGTGCTGCCCTTCGTGCTGGCGATCCTGCGCTACGCGCTCGACGTCGACCGTGCCGAGGCCGAGGCACCCGAGGACGTCGTGCTGCACGACCGGGCGCTGCAGGTGCTCGGCCTCGCCTGGCTCGTGCTCTTCGGACTCGGAGCACTGGGAGTATGAGGCCATGACGGTCGCGAATCCCACGTCCGGCTCACCCCTGGGCCTGCGTAAGGGCGAGCAGATGCTCACCGGCTGGGGGCGCACCGCCCCCAGTGCCGCCGTCGTGCGACGGGTCCGCGGCATCGACGATGTGCGTGACGCGGTGGCTGGGGCGGGTGCGCGCGGGATTCTCGCCCGCGGACTCGGACGCTCATACGGAGACGCTGCCCAGTCCGGTGGCGCAACCGTCCTTGATCTGTCGATGCTCGACAGCATCGAGCTCGATCCCGCCACCGGCACTGCCACCGTGGGTGCTGGAGCAAGCCTCGACGCGGTCATGCGCGCGCTCGTGCCGCACGGCTGGTTCGTCCCGGTGACTCCGGGCACTCGGATGGTGACAGTCGGCGGTGCGATCGCTGCCGATGTGCACGGCAAGAACCACCATCGTGACGGCACCTTCGGCATGCATGTGCACTCGATGACGCTCGTCGACGGGCATGGTGGTGTCTGCGTGCTCGACCCTGCCACCACGCCGGAGCCCTTCTGGGCGACGATCGGCGGAATGGGCTTGACGGGTGTCGTCACGCAGGCCACCTTCGACCTCATCCCGATCACGAGCTCGCGGATCAGCGTCGACACGGAGCGAACCGCTGACCTCGATGACGTCATGGCGCGACTGGTCGACGGCGACGATGCCTACCGGTACAGCGTGGCGTGGGTCGACAGTGTCCACCCCAGTGGCCGCGGAGTTCTCACACGCGGCGACCATGCGCCGCGCGAGCAGCTGAGCGGCAAGGATGCGCTGAGCCCTCTCTCCTTCGAGCCTGCCGTGCTGGCCACGGCACCGGGCATCGTCCCGAACGGACTCGTCAATCCCCTGACGATGCGCGCCTTCAACGAGATGTGGTTCCGCAAGGCGCCCAAGCGCCGGATGGGCGAACTGCAGGGCATCTCCGAGTTCTTCCATCCGCTCGACATCGTGCAGGACTGGAACCGCGTCTACGGGCCCCAAGGCTTCCTGCAGTACCAGTTCGCCGTGCCTGATGCCGACGGCCATCTCGTCGGACAAACCCTGGCTGCTCTGCGTTCGGTGGGGGCGCTGTCCGCGCTCACCGTCCTCAAGAGATTCGGCGCCTCGAATCCGGCACCTCTGTCCTTCCCGCAGCCCGGCTGGACCCTTGCGGTCGATGTCCCAGCTGGGGTCGACGGCCTCGGACGGGTGCTCGACCGTCTCGATGAGGAGGTCCTCGGTGCCGGCGGACGCCTCTACCTGGCGAAGGACTCCCGCATGTCACCGGCGATGATGGCGGCCACCTATCCGCGACTGGCCGAATGGCAGCGGCATCGGGATGCCATGGATCCCGAAGGCGTGTTCACATCCGATCTGGCTAGGAGGCTGTCCCTGTGATGGATGCACTCGGCGAACCGCAGGGCGTGCTCGTCCTCGGCGGCAGCAGTGAGATCGCCCTCGCGACCGTTCGCGCGCTGCCACGTGGGCGGCTGCGCAGGGTTGTGCTCGCCGGTCGTCCGTCATCCGCGCGCGACGCTGCTGTCGCATCCCTGACTCAGGCCGGCATCACCGGGGTTGAGACCGTTGATTTCGACGCGGCTGACACCGGTTCCCACGCCGGGGTCGTGGACCGTGTGTTCGACGCCGGTGACATCGACATCGCCCTGCTCGCCTTCGGCGTGCTGGGGGATCAGGCCGAGGCGGAGGCCGATCCTGATGCCGCCGTCGCTGTCGCCACCGTCAACTACACGGGCGCGGTGAGCGTGGGACTGCGGGTTGCGACACGCCTGCGCCAGCAGGGCCACGGCACTCTCGTCGTCCTGTCGAGCGTCGCGGGTGATCGCGCGCGTCGATCCAATTTCGTCTATGGGTCGACGAAGGCCGGACTCGACGCGTTCGCGCAGGGGCTGGGCGACGCGCTCCATGGCACCGGTGCTCGGGTGCTGATCGTGCGCCCGGGTTTCGTGCGCACGCGCATGACCGCCGGGATGGACGAGGCACCGATGTCGATCGACCCGCAGGATGTCGCGGCGATCATCGTCAAGGCACTGCGCAAGGGCAAGGAGACGGTCTATGCGCCCGGGCCGCTGCGCTTCGTGATGGCCGGACTCAAGACGGTGCCGCGCCCGCTGTTCCGCAAACTCCCGATCTAGCGCTGCGCGATCTTTCTCCGCCGCTCAGCGCTGCGCGAACTTTCTCCGCAGCTCAGCGCTGCGCGATCCAGTGCTGCAGTGCGTTGCTGTAGACCAGTGTGCGCGTGCACACCGGACCACCGGTACCCCTGTTCGCCCACTGCGCCCAGGACTTGCTCCAGCCGCCGGACGACGACCCGCCCCAGTCGTACGTCGTGACGGTGAGCTCGCAGGAGCCGGAGTCGGGAGCCGGGACCTGCTGCAGCACGGGAGGCGGGCCACCGGGTGCGGGCCGCTGCGCGTCGATGAGCAGCTGAGCGAGGGTCGAGAAGTTCGGCACGCCCATGCCGGTGGTGAGGTCGTAGCCGACTCCGGCGGAGTACCCGGTCATGGTGCCGCTGCCGTTGGCCGTCGGAGTAGCAGAGCCGTCGAGGAAGCCGATGCCCTGCAGATAGCCGACCGTTGTGACCGCGGTGGTCCCGGTCCACAGGTCGGACGACCACAGGTTGTTCGTCCCCTGTGTGACGTCGTTGAACGCCGCCGCGAACGCGGGGTTGTAGATGACCTCGTGCACATCCATCGCGCCACCGGAGTTGTCGAGGGGTGCTAGGCCACGCGAGGTGAGGGCGGCATTGACCTGGGCGAGGCCCGCGGCGACGAGGGGCGCTGCGGCGCTGGTGCCCATCTCGTAGGTGATCCCCGGGCCGTTGTAGATCGGCACCAGCCACGTGGGCCAGCCGGCGAGGGCGGCGAGGTCGGGCGAGAGCCGCCCGGTCGAGCCGGGAGCGATGCCGGCGACGGCGTCCTGGTATCCCGGCCGCGCGGAGAAGGCGCTGATGCCGCCGGTTGTCCCGATGCCGGGCCACTCGGTCACTCCCGCGACCCAGTCGCAGTCGCTGCCCATGTTCCAGTTGCGCCAGGTCACCGGCATGAGAGTCGACCCGGGCACGTAGGAGGTGGGAGTGATGGCCGCTCCGTTCCACGTCGGCGGTGCCCACATGGTGCCTCCGACGGAGATGGCGTTCGCGCTCGTTGACGGCCACTGCGGCGCCATGACGTCGCGCACGCCGCGCGTCCAAGGCTGGCAGCCACCCGACCCCTCGTCCCCGCTGCTGATCAACGTGATGACGCCGGACGAGGCGAGGCCGGCCAGCACGCTTTCGACGTCGGCGATGTACTCGTCCTGCTGTGCCGTCGTGGTGAGCCCCTCGAGCGTGAGCATGTACCGCAGGGACTGCTCGAAGATGGCGTAGCTCATGGTGGCGATGCAGCCGCCCGTCGGAGTGTCGAGCTGCGAGCGACGCCACAGCGTGGGGTCGGCGCCGTCGAGCCCGCAGGCGTTTCCGGCGTTGACGAGGGCCGACAGGAAGTCGAGGTTGTCGGCGATCGTCGCGGTCTTCAGAGTCGTGTTGATGGGCAGCAGCCCGGCGACCACCGTGAGATCGAGGGTGGCCTCGCTGCCGAGGGCGGGGGTGGTGTCGCCGGGATTGAGCACGTCCGTCCACGTCACCGGATCCAGCCCGCAGTACTGCAGGAAAGAACGCACGTTGGACTGATTCACGCTCTGGCCCAGCGAGACGACGACGACGGTCTGCGCGGCCGGAGTAGCGGGCAGTGCGATGGGCAGGCCTACGACGGAGCCGATCATGTCCGGGGGCAGCGCGAGCTGGTCTGCGCCGAAGACGATCTGGCAGTCGGGATCGGGGTAGGCGGGCGCGGTGAACGTGTCGGCCGCCCGTGCGGCAGGAAGGGTCATCAGGGTCGTCAGGAGTGCTGCGACCGATCCGGTTGCGAGCAGTGACCGACGTGGCCGCATGGGGTCCCTTCGATGAGGTGCGAAGGCTACCGGGCGGTCCGGTACAACTTGCGGGGCAGTTAGTTGAAGTCTAAATTAATGTAAACAGAGGAGGTTCCCATGCCCGCCATCACCGCTGACACCCTCACCCTTCCGCGCCTGACCGCTCTGCCGGTCGAGACCGGTCGCACCGTCACGTCGCTCACCACTGCGCCGCGCGGGTTCGAGGGCGAGGGCTTTCCCGTGCACCGAGCCTTTGCCGGCGTGCCCTTGGAGGTGCTCGATCCCTTCATCCACATGGACCAGATGGGCGAGGTCGAGTACGGCGCGGGCGAGCCCAAGGGCACCCCGTGGCACCCGCATCGCGGCTTTGAGACCTTCACCTACCTCATCGACGGGGAGTTCATCCACCAGGACTCCAACGGCGGCGGCGGCCGCATCCGCCCCGGCGGCACGCAGTACATGACCGCCGGTGACGGCATCCTGCACATCGAGACGCCCCCCGCGGAGCTCGTGGAGGCCGGCGGCCTGTTCCACGGCCTGCAGCTGTGGATCAACCTCCCGCGCGAGAAGAAGCGCATCGCTCCGCAGTACCAGGACCTGCAGGGCAACGACTTCTCCCTGCTGTCCTCGACCGATGGTGGCGCCCTCGTACGGGTGCTCGCCGGCAGCATTGACGGGCACTCCGGGCCCGGCATCTCCCACACCCCGCTGGCGATCACCCACATCACCGTGGCACCCGGTGCGCAGGTCGTGGTGCCCTGGCCGATGGAGTACAACGCGCTCGCCTACGCGCTCGCCGGCAAGGGCACGATCGGAGCCGAGCGCCGCCCCTTCTCCGCCGGACAGTTGGCCGTGCTGGAGCAGGGCGACTCCGTCGTCATCAGTGCCGACGATCGTCAGGAGTCGCGCTCGCCCAACCTCGAGGTCTTCCTGCTCGGTGGAGTCCCGCTGCGCGAGCCCGTCGCGGCATACGGCCCCTTCGTCATGTGCACCAAGGCCGAACTGGTCGAGGCGTTCGAGGACTACCAGGCCGGGCGGCTGGGGACTGTCCCGGCCGATGCGATCCAGCCGCACCGGGCCGGGTGAGGGTCCGTTTCGACGCGAGAGCACGATTGACTAGATTCTGACCAGAATCTAGTCTAGCGTCATGACAGCCATCGCCGATGACGACACCATCGGTGTCTACGACTTGAAGGCTCACCTCAGCTCCGTGCTGGAGGAAGTCATCTCCGGACGTGTCGTGACCGTGACCCGTCACGGCCATGCCATCGCGAGGATTCATCCCGCAGTGACCTCAACCCTGGAGGAAAGGCGCGCGGCGATCGAGCGCATGAAGCGTGCTCGAACGGGTCGAAAGTTGGGCATGTCGGCCAAGGCCGCCATAGCCGAAGGCCGCCAGTGAGCAAATTTGTCCTCGATGCGTCGGCCACCCTTGGGTGCCTGTTCGACGACGAGGGCGACAGCGGCTCCGACGTGCTCGATGCACTTCTCCAGGGTGTTGCCCTCGTGCCGTCGCTGTGGCCGTACGAAATCGCGAATGGAGTCCTCGTGGCGCTTCGCAGGGGCCGCATCACTGACGCCGAAGCTGAGGACTTCTTCGCCGATCTCTCACTGCTGGACATCCGGATCGACGATTCTCCGACCCGCCCGGAGTCATTGTGGCGAACTGCGAGTGCCACCCGTCTCACGGCATACGACGCGGCCTATCTCGATCTTGCTGAAGTGCACGGACTGGCCCTGGCCACGCAAGACGCTGAACTTCGCCGTGCTGCGCGCCGGGCAGGCGTCCAACTCCTGTAGCGCGCTTACCCCCGCTGCCGCCGGTACGACTCGAGGTCGAAGTAGTCGCGCCATAGAGCCACCCGACCATCGCGTACCTCGAAGACCGCCGCGATCGGAATCTCGATCCATCGGCCGTCGACGAGGAAGCGGTCGGTGCGCTCGTTCATGACGGTGTCACCGTTCTCGACCTGACGGTGAACAACCCATTCCACCTGCGATGCGGCAGCGGTCACTCCGCCCGAGAGCACGGAGCGGACACCGTCGGGACCGAAGACCTTCCCGATCGGCACGTTGTCGTACTCGATGTCATCGGTGACGATTGCGCACACGGCATCGAGATCACGACGCTCGCAGGCCTCGATGAGCGCAGTGACGGTTTCTCCGGGTGACGGTGACATCACGCGGGGCGACGATGCACGCGCACCGGAACCTCGATCATGCCGCGCAGGCCGAAGCTCGGACCGAAGCGGAGTGCGCCGGGATCGAGCACCTCGAGCGCGGTGACGTTCTCCGCCAGTGCGCGCAGCGCGGAGGCCGACTCGATGCGGGCGAGGCCAGCTCCGACACAGACGTGGATGCCGTGCCCGAAGGCCAGATGCTCCTTGACGTTCTCGCGCAGCGGATCGAACACGTCGGGATCCTCGAACACCTCCGGGTCGCGATTCGCAGAGCCGTAGGCGAGGAACAGGGTCGACCCCTCGGGGATCGCCACGCCGCCGAACTCGGTGTCGCAGGTGACTCGACGCCATAACCCCATGACCGGCGAGGAGAAGCGGATGCCCTCCTCGACGAGTCCGCGTCGAAACGCGTCGTCGTCACGGATGCGATCCCAGATCTGGGGATCGCTCGCACGCATCTCGTCGATGCGGACGATCATGTCGGCGAGCGAACGGATCGTCGTCTCGTTGCCGGCGACGACGAGTTCGCGCACGAGCCAGACGAGCTCGGCGTTGGTCAGGGGCGTTTCGCCCTCCTCTGCCTGCACGAGCTGCGACAGCAGATCATCGCCGGGGTTGGCGCGGCGTTCGTCGAGGATGTCGCAGAACACCTGCTGGTACTCCAGCACGTCACGCTCGACCTCGAGCCACCGCTCAGCGCTCAGCTTGCCGCCGAGGGCGGCGTTCGAGGAGTCGGACCATCGGCGGAGGTCTTCGCGGTAGCGATCATCGACGCCGAGGATGCGCATGATCGCCCATACCGGCAACGGCACCGTGATGTTCTCCATCGCATCGACGACCTCGCCATCGGGCAGCGCTTCTGCGATCTGGTCGGCGACCTCGTCGACAAGGGGCTCCATCCACGCCAGGCCGCGCACGGTGAACGAGCGGTTGACCATCTTGCGATAGCGGGTGTGGTCGGGCGGATCGTTGGTGCCGAGCGCGGGACGGTAGGGGTAGCCCTGAGCCCGCAGTGCCTCCACCTCAGCAGCCACCTCCGGGGGAGGAGTGTCACGCCGGGCATGGGGCATGTTGTTGCTGAACCGCACCGGATCCATGAGTGCCTCGCGCACCAACGACCACGTCGTCACGAAGAACAGGCCGGGCTGGTTCGGGATCTCGTACACCGGCGCCTGATCACGGAGGAGGGCGTAGGTCGGGAAGGGGTCCTGATAGAAGGCGTCCGTGTGCGGGTCGATCCGGGGCATGGTCTCGGTCACAGACTGACGGTAGGTGAGGCGGGGGTGATCGGCAACGCCTATGCGCGAACACCTGCTCCACCGTAGCCTTCGGTACATGACGGACGAGCCCACTCAGCACAACGTCTTCGGGGAGCCCCTGGAGGTGTGCAGCCTGGAGCCCCTCACCGGCTTCTACCGTGACGGCCTCACCACCACGGGCCCTGACGACTTCGGTTCTCACACGGTCTGCACGGTGGTGACGGCCGAGTTCCTCGAGCATCAGCGCTCCGTCGGGAACGATCTGTCGACCCCCATGCCGATGTACGGCTTCCCGGGCCTCAAGCCCGGCGACCGATGGGCGGTCTGCGCCTCCCGATGGCTGCAGGCGTACCAGGACGGCATGGCCGCTCCCGTGGTGCTCCGCGCCACCAACGAGGCCGCCCTCGACCTCGTGCCCCTCGAGGCCCTCAGCGAGCACGCCGCGGATGTTCCGGACGATCCCGGAATGCTGCTCGGCTGACTCCGCGGGTCGAATTCCCCCGTGCCTGCCCGCGGCACGGATGGCTCGTGACACGATGCGCCGGTGAAGCGACTCGTGGTGCTGGCCCTGATCCCTGCTCTCGTAGCAGGAGTGCTCGTCGGCGGCGCTGGCCCCGCCTCAGCCCGGCCCATGGCTGACACCGCCCGACCGGCGGCGGATATGGCGAAGCCGACGGCCGACACCGCCCGACCGGCGGCGGAGCCCAAGGTGCTGACCGGGACCGTCGCGGAGTTCGTCCAGCGGATCCCGGCGGTGCAGCCGATCAAGGCCGGCTACAAGGGCACGAGCTCGTTCCTTCCCCCCTCGGTGGTGAACGGCAAGGACCGGCGCGGATGCAACCTGCGGCAGCGGATGCTGATCGACTCCGCCTACGTCAAGCCGAAGGTCGGGCGCAAGTGCGTCCTCACGGGCGGGGTCTGGTGGGTGGACCAGGGCACGAAGAAGGTCACGAAGGCCAAGGACGTCGCCTTCACGCCGATGCTGTCGCTCGCCGATGCCTGGGGTCAGGGCGCCTCGCAGTGGACGCCGGCGCAGCGGCTGGCGTGGGCCACCGACGTCGCCCGGCCGGGCCCTGCGACCCCACAGACGCGCGCCCAGGCCATCGTCGGGCAGGCGGCGACACAGCAGCTGGTCTCCGCTGAGGAGATGAAGAAGTTCAACGACGTCGCGAACACGGCCAGCCAGAGCACGGTGGCCGTCATTTACACCATCTACTGCAACCGGGGCCTGTTCACGCTCGCCGCCCTCACGACGATGCCGTCTCTGCTGACCATCTGCTCCATGAAATCCGAAGATGTCCAGAGCATCTTCGACGCGGGTGAGGAACAGGACAGGCTGTGCCACGCCCACATGTTCCGGATCTGGAACGTCTCCTCGTGGGGACTGTCGCTGCCACCCGCGGACGTCGAGTTCTACACGTCCATCGCCGAGCCCTGCAAACGCACGTGGCTCTCGGCGTCGATCCAAGACAACGCCCAGCTGAGAGGGATCATCCGGATTCCCGAACCGCAAGCGGTCGTGTCCGAGAACATCGGTCTCCAAGAACTCAAGAATCCCGTGGTCGACTATGTCGTGAAGCTTCCTTTCACGGACTACTCCGCTGTGCCGCGCCTCCCTGCCGTCTCATGGAGCCTGTTCGGGGTCGCCGCGCCGGTGGACTGGGGTGATCCGGGTGTGCCGACGGGCTACCTGCGGCTGTGGGATGCGGGGGTCTCGTGGCGGCAGATGCAGCCGGATCAGGGTAAGCCGATCGACTGGGAGAAGCTCGATCTGACGATGCAGATGGCCGATCGCCTGGGCGCGAAGGTGATGTACGTGCTGGGCGACACTCCCGCCTGGGCGAACGGAGGCAAGAGCGGGGCGGTGCCGCCGACGAACCTGGACGATGCGGCGTCGTTCATCGGGCAGGTGTGTGCCCGCTACAAGACTAAGCCGATCACCTCGTTCGAGGCATGGAACGAGGGCAACCTGACGACGTTCTGGACAGGCACCATGGACGAGCTGGCCTCGTTGACGCAGAAGGTGAAGCGAGCCGTCATGGCCTGTGGCACGGGGGCGAGGGTGTTCGCGTCGAGCACCGGCACCCGGTCGAGCAACGCCTTCGTCACCAACTACCCCGCCTATCTGAAGGCCCTCGCGAAGCTCAACTGGCCGGTCGACGGCTACACGGTGCACTCGTACCCCGCGGCTGATGGTGGGCCGGCCCAGCGGATCGAGGAGATCGCCCAGTTCAAGACCCTCCTCGCGCAGAACGGTGCGCCGGTCCAGCCGATCATGGACACGGAGCTGAACTACGGTCTCGCGGGTCTCGGTCAGGCCCGTCGGGTCATCGACCCGGCGACGGGTGCGGCGTACCTGTCGCAGTCGTTCATCCAGTCGGTGCAGTACGGCGTCGACTCGCTGTTCTGGTTCCTGTGGACTCAGGCGGACTACGACAAGCTCGGGGTCCAGCTGAACGCCGGGACTCCGCAGACGATCCAGGCGTGGAAGCAGACCTACGACTGGCTCGTCGGCCAGCAGATGGCCCAGTGCGCCTTCGGCGCCGTGGTTCAGGCCTGCCAGATGACCGGTCCCAAGGGCAGCTACACGCTGCTGTGGACCTCCGAGGGGGAGGTGTCGGTCGACGTCACCGGGCTGGGCAGCTCCGTGCAGTACCTCGACGGCACGACCCTTCCGATCGGCCCCTCGAACAGGATCGGCCTGGGTGTGGCTCCGGTCGCCGTCCGGCAGTAGACCGCGGCTGCCATAGTTGCCGCCATGTCTCCACGCACGGTGATGTTTCTGCGCCACGGCGAGAAGCCCGGCGACCACGGGCTGCCGCTCGGAGTCGACCAGCACGGGCAGCCCGATCCGCACTCGCTGTCGGTGCGGGGCTGGACCCGGGCGGGAGCCCTGGCGGCGCTGTTCGACCACGTGCCCGCCGCTGCACGACCCGGCCTGGCTCGCCCACAGCGGGTGCTCGCGACCAAGTCCACGCACGAGTACCGCAGCAAGCGGGAGCACGACACCGCGTCGCCGACGGCTGCACGGCTCGGCGTCGACGTCGAGAACAACTTCACCCACAAGGACGCCGCGGACGCGGCGGCCAGCATCCTGCACGGCGAGCGTGACACCCTTGTGGTCTGGCACCACGGGAGCATGCCGGAGCTGCTGTCGCACTTCCCGGTGAAGAACGCGGCCGACATCCCTGGGGCGTGGCCGGAGGACCGCTTCGACCTCGTTTGGATCCTCACCGGAGACGACGACGGGCGCTACACCTTCTCATCGCAGCCGCAGGACCTGCTGTCGGATGATGCTCCGCTTCAACCATGACCGATCAGCAGGATCCCCTCGCCACCGCTCGAGCCGCGCTGGAGGCAGGTCGACCTGACGATGCCCTGCGTCTTGCGTGGCAGGCCACCATGCCATTCGTCCTGAGCCAGGACGATGCGAGACTGAGCAGCGCTTCGCAGTTCGCCGAAGAGGTGGCTGCAAGAAGTGACGGTGCAACCCGCGGGAAGGCCCTGCAGAACGCGGCCTACTGGGCAGCATGCATCGCCGAGCCCCGCGACCGGCAGGGCAGCGTGTGGTCGGTCAAGAGGTGGTTCTCCCGCACACCCGGGGAGCATCGTGTCCCCTGCCCGGACTGCGCGGAGATGATCATGGTCAACGCGAAGGTATGCCGCTTCTGCAGCCATCGACTGGCGTGAGCACCGGGGGTGGTCACTCGCAGGCGACGCCGTCGCTGTCGCGATCCATGTGGCTGTTCACGGCGTACAGCCTCGGGTCGGTGTCCCGGCGGATCGGCGTGACACCGGCTGCGCGCGCATCGGCGCAGGTGCGGTAGCGCCCTTCCGAGACCCCGCTGCTGCTGGGCGCTCCACCTATCGCGGGTGCTGGATCAGGCAGGGTGCCGTCCGTGGGAATGCGCTGCAGGGGGCATGGTGCCAGCACACGCTGGATGGCGGACTTCTCCGCTGAAGTGATCCACAGCCGGTACTTCGACTTCACGGCGACCTGCCGGGCCACATAAGCGCAGCGAAACGCCTTGTTCGCCGGCAGCCAGGTGGCAGCATCTCCATCCTGCTTCTGCCGGTTGGCAGACGCTGATACGGCCAGCAGGTTGAGCGGATCGTTCGCCAGCTGAATGCGGACCGTCGGACTGAGCTGTTGGGCACCGGTTGCCCACGCGTTGCCGAGGGATACGACGTGGGGGGGGGAGTGCACGCAGGGGCCCCCCCCCC
>JBIIJX010000152.1:0-6362 GCA_044233495.1 Candidatus Nanopelagicales bacterium | reverse complement strand
CCTCGGCAGCGCCCTCCGGGGACACGCGTGCCGAAGCCAATGGTCGCGTGAGCGCCATCGGCGACTCGGTGATGCTGGGTGCCCGCGAGACACTGAAGGAGGCCATCCCGGGAACGCGGGTCGATGCTGCGGTGTCACGGTTCCCAGGCGCCTTCATCGGCAAGCTAAAGCGCTACGTCAACGGGAACAGACTCGCGCCCATCGTCGTCCTGCATGCCGGGACGAACGGGGTCATGCCCGAGGCGATGCTCCGCGAGATGCTCGACATCGTGTCCCAGACACCACGCGTCATCGTCCTGACGACGAACATGCCGCGCACCTGGCGGGCACCGAACAACAAGGTGATCAGGAACGTGGTGCCGGACTACCCCAATGCCGTCCTCGTCGACTGGTACGCGGCATCCGAGGAACGACCTGAGTACTTCACCTCGGACGGCATCCACCTGACGGCCGCGGGGGCACGTGCCTACGCGGACCTGATCAAGGCCGAGGTCGACAAGGCGTCAGCCGACCTGTCCCAGGAGCCCTGACCTCAGCCACGGGCGTCGAGGAACTGCACGATCGCCGCGCCGGCCTCGTCCGGGGCCTCGATCACCGCCAGGTGCCCGGCACCCTGCACCTCTGCCGCTGTCGCGTCGTGCAGGGCATCGAGCATCGCCTCCTGCTCCTCCGCGGGGCTCAGAGTGTCCTCCGTTCCCCACAGCACAAGGCTCGGACCCGACCAGGCCGCCAGCGCCACGCGGGAATCGGGGCGTCGGGCCATGGCCCGCTGGTACCAGGCGACCGAGGATGCCTGCGCCCCCATCAGGAAGCGGCGAGCACGATCCACCACGTCGGGGCGGTGCCTTCGCGTCGTCTCACCGAGCAGACCGGGCAGCACGGCCTGCTCGAGGATCCTCGCTGTGTCACCGGGGGCCTCCTCGCACATCACTGCCAGCCGCTCCCGGTTCAGCCGCGCCGGATCGGCATCCGCCGTGGCCTTCGTATCGCACAGGAGCAGCGCGCGGACTGTCTCCGGGTACCGGTGCACGAGGTTCATCGCCACGTAGCCCCCCAGCGACACTCCCGCGATGGCACACGACGGTGCGCGCAGCCGGCCCAGCAGGTCGATCACCTCATCGGCAACTGCATCGAGGTTCGGTTCCGACTCGAGCAGGGGCGACCCACCGAACCCGGGGAGGTCGGGGACCACCGTGCGCCAGCCGGCTTCCCGGCACGCCCCCGCGACCGGATCCCAGAGGGATCCGTCGCACGGAAAGGCATGGAGCATGAGCAGCACTGGACCGGTGCCCTCATCGCGCACGATCATCACTGCTCGCCCCACCCTTGCCTCCGGCCCGCAGGCCGGCCGGTCGGTCGGCGCCCTCGAGCCGGGAGGACGGAGTCGACGACGATGCGCTCGATCATCAGCGCAGTCCGGGACCGCGACGGTCGCGCGCCGCCCAGCAGGGACTGTGCCAGTGCCGCCGATGCTCCAGACCCTTGGGATCCTCAGCCGGATAGGCCACGACGTGCGGTGTCGCCGGAGGGATCTCCTGATCGCACCCCGGGCAGCGGTAGGGCTTGGTGGCAGCGGATCCCGTCGTGCGCTGCACCACCCAATCGCCGTCCGGGTGCGACTCAAGCGTGCGACTGGCGACTGTCGGCCCGAGTGGGCGGGAGTCGTCATCGCGCCGGCGATGCTTGCGGCCCATCAGCCCGAATGGTCCCGGAATCCGCGGCCGGTCTTGCGCCCGAGATACCCCGCCGTTACCAGGTGCTCCAGACGCGGGGCCGGCGCGAATCCCGGCTCGCGAAACTCCAGGTACAGGGTGCGCTGGATGGCCAGCGACACGTCCAGGCCCACGGTGTCGAGGAGCTCGAACGGGCCCATCGGGTAGCCACAGCCCTTCTTCATCGCCAGATCGATGTCGTCGGCGTTCGCATAGTTGGCTTCGAGCATGCGCACCGCGTCGTTGAGGTACGGGAAGAGCAGCGCGTTGACGATGAAGCCGGCCCGATCACCACACGTCACCGGATGCTTGCCGACTGCACGACAGACTGCGACAGCCGTGTCGGCGACCTCCTGGCTCGTCGCGACGGTGCGCACGACCTCGACAAGCTGCATCACAGCTGCGGGATTGAAGAAGTGCAGGCCGACCACATCGGCTGGGCGCCCCGTCGCCATTGCCAGATCGATCACCGGAAGGCTGGATGTGGTCGTGGCGAGGACCGCCCCGGGCTTGCAGGTGCGGTCCAGCTCGACGAACAGGGCGCGCTTGACGTCGAGATCCTCCACGACCGCCTCGACGACCAGATCGACGTAGGAGAGTTCGCGCAGGGAGGACGCCGTGCGCAGGTGCGACAGGGCCTCAGCCCCCTGCTCCTGGGTCATGCGACCCTTGGCGACCGCCCGATCGAGGGACGCCTCGATGCGCGCGAGGGCCGTCGATGCCTTGTCGGAACTGCGGGCCACCAGGATGACGTCCATCCCGGCTCTCGCGAACACCTCGGCGATACCGCTGGCCATCGTCCCTGACCCGACCACACCGACAGAGGTCACTTCTCGGGTGGACGCGGCGGCAGAGGCACCGGGGTCCACCCCATCGACGACCACCGGGGACCCGGGAGCCTCGTAGCGGTAGAAGCCCTGCCCGGACTTCCGACCGCGCAGGCCTGCCGTCACCAGCTGCTTCAGGATCGGCGACGGCGCATGGAGACGGTCACGTCCTTGCTTGTACATCGTGTCGAGGATCTCGTAGGCGGTGTCGAGGCCGATCAGGTCGAGAAGCATGAGCGGTCCCATCGGGAGGCCACAGCCCATGCGCATGGCGTCGTCGATGTCCTCCCGAGTGGCGTACCTCGACTCGTACATCGACACCGCGTGGTTGAGGTAGCCGAAGAGGAGCGCATTGGCGATGAAGCCGGCCCTGTCACCGATGACCACCGGCTCCTTGCCGAGCGACCGCGCGAAGTCCGCAGCCGCATCGATGGCTTCCTGTGACGTCACGACCGTGCGCACGATCTCCACGAAGGACAGGATCGGCGCCGGGTTGAAGAAGTGGAGGCCGACGACGTTCGCCGGACGACCAGTGGCAACGGCGATGTCCGTCACGGAGAGGGAGGACGTGTTGCTGGCCAGGATCGCATGGGCCGGGGCGATGGCGTCGACCTGCGCGAAGATCGCCTTCTTCAGCTCCAGGCTCTCGCTCACGGCCTCGATCACGAGGTCCGCAGCACCGAGCGCCTGGTAGTCCGTCGTGAAGGTGATGCGACCGGTGAGAGCATCACGCTCGGCCTCGGACAGCTTCCCGCGCTTGACTGCGCGCAGGGTTGAGTTGTCGATCATGGAACGGCCGTGCTCGAGGGCGGAGGTGCCGGTCTCGATCGCAACCACCTGGTAGCCGTTGCGCGCGATGACCTCGGCGATACCTGCGCCCATGGTCCCCAAGCCGATGACGCCGACGGTGGAGATGGCCATCTCGATCCCTTCGCTCCGCCCATTCTGGGCCGCTCACACGGACCCTATCCCCCGGGCTTCGTGGAGGCGGAGAGGCCGAGAGGCGGAGAGGCCGAGGCTGGGTCAAGCCACGGGGTCAGAACAGCCGGGCATCAGCATCATCGACGCCACGCAGTGCCTCGTAGTCGAGGAGCACGCAGGCGATCCCACGGTCCTCGGCCAGCACCTTCGCCTGGGGCTTGATCTCCTGGGCCGCGAAGACACCCCGCACTGGCGCGAGCAGCGGATCACGATTGAGCAGCTCGAGGTAGCGGGTCAGCTGCTCGACTCCGTCGATCTCACCGCGCCTCTTGATCTCGACGGCGACAGCGCGGCCCTCGGCATCGCGGCACATGAGGTCGACCGGACCGATGGCCGTCGGATACTCCCGCCGCACGAGCCGCCAGCCCTCCCCCAGCAGGCCGACCTGTTCCGCGAGCAGTCGCTGAAGATGCGCCTCGACCCCGTCCTTGACCAGGCCCGGATCGGTGCCCAGATCGTGTTCGCTGGCCTGCACGATCTCATGAACCGTGATGACGAGCTGCTCTCCCGCCTTGTTCTCAACGGTCCAGACCTCCACCGAATCCTGGGCCTCGGCGGGGGCGATCCGCGTCGTGCAGGGAGGGCTCATCCAGTTCAACGGCTTGTAGGAGCCGCCGTCCGAGTGGATGAGGACGGAGCCGTCCGCCTTGACCATGATCACCCGCGTGGCCTCAGGCAGGTGGGCCGTCAGCCGGCCCACGTAATCCACCGTGCACCGGGCGACCAGGATCCGCACATCGCGGAGCGTACCGACTGGCGCGCAGCACGCGCAGGTCCCACCATGGGTGCGTGCCGTCCTGGGGATCGTTCTCCTACGCGTTCGGGCCGCTGGTGGCCTTCGTCCTCATCATCGTCTTCGTGGTGATCCTGCGATGGGCGTTCCGCCGTGGATCGTCGGTGGTCGCCGCGCCGCCCAAGGCCGGCGCCGACTCCGAGTACGGCCTCCTCGTGCCCGTCGCCTGGCCGGGCTCCTACGTCGAGGGGGAAGTACTGCGTCGGCACCTCGAGGACAACGGCATCCGGGCCAACCTCGCCACCACCATCGACGGTCCCCGCGTGATGGTGTGGCCCCAGGACGAGGAGCGTGCGCGGGCAGCCCTGGCTAGGCGTCGCTGACGTCGCAGCGCTCCACCTCGGCACCCAGGCCCTGCAGGTAGGGGACGAAGTCGGCGTAGCCACGATCGATATGACCGACGCCGTAGACCGTGGTTTGTCCCTCGGCGACCAGCCCCGCGAGCACCAGCCCGGCTCCCGCCCGGATGTCTGTCGCCTCCACAGGTGCCCCGGACAGCGACGAGCGACCGCGCACGAGGGCGTGGTGGCCGTCTGTCCGCACGTCGGCCCCGAGTCGCGCGAGCTCCTGCACGAAGCGGAAGCGCGCCTCGAAGAGGTTCTCCGTGACGAGGGAGGCGCCCTCTGCGATGGAGTTGAGTGCGATGAACTGCGGCTGGAGGTCTGTGGGGAACCCGGGATAGGGCAGGGTGACGATGTCGACGGCGGCCGGTCGGCGGTCCATGGCCACGCGGAACCCGTCCGTCGATTCCTCCACCCGGGCACCAGCCGTCGTCAGCTTCTCCAGCGCCATTGCCAGGTGATCGGCGCGTGCACCCCGGACGGTGATGTCCCCCTGCGTCATGGCCGCCGCCACGGCCCACGTGCCGGCGACGATGCGATCGGGAACCGTCGTATGGTCCACCGGTTGCAGGACGTCGACTCCCTCGATCCGGAGGGTGGAGGTGCCGACTCCCTCGATGCGTGCACCCATCGCCTGGAGCATGTGGCAGATGTCGACGATCTCCGGCTCCCGGGCCGCATTGTCGATGACCGACTCCCCCTCGGCCAGCACCGCGGCCATGACCACGGTCTCGGTCGCCCCGACGCTCGGAAAGTCCAGCCACGTCTGAGCACCGCGCAGGCGGCCCGCAGAGCTGGCGAGGAGGTAGCCGTGCTCACTGGAGACCTCCGCTCCCATCCGGCGAAGCCCTGCCACGTGCATGTCGAGTCCGCGCGAGCCGATGTTGTCCCCGCCCGGCACGGCGACGTCCGCAGCCCCCACTCGTGCCACGAGGGGACCCATGACGCAGATCGAGGCCCGCATCCGCCGCACGAGGTCGTAGTCGGCCCGGTGCTCGAGCCGCTCGGGGACGTCGATGGCCAGAGTCGCGAGGGTGTGGTCATGCTCCACCGAGCAGCCGAGGCGCCGCAGCAACTCCGACATGATCTCGACGTCGAGGATCTCGGGCACATTGCGGATCGTCGAGACGCCAGGCGCAAGCAGGGTCGCAGCCATGAGCTTGAGGACGGAGTTCTTGGCTCCCGCCACCGTCACATGACCGACCAGGCGTCGCCCTCCTGTGACCCGCAGCACCTCCACGGCGGCATCGTACGTGGCTGCGTCCATCGCGCCGGGGAAGCCCGGGTCGCGTAGTGTCTCGGCATGGTCAATCTCACCCGCATCTACACCCGTACAGGCGACGACGGCACCACCTCTCTCGGTGACATGAGCCGCACCGGCAAGAACGACCCCCGCCTGAAGGCCTACGCGGATGTCGACGAGGCGAACTGCACCATCGGCCTGGCACTCGCCACGGCCGACTTCGATGCCGCAGTCCGCGACCTCCTCGTATCGATCCAGAACGACCTCTTCGACGTGGGTGCCGATCTCTGCACCCCCGTGGTGGATGAGCCTGCGCATCCGCCCCTGCGCGTCACCGATGACTACGTCAGCCGCCTCGAGGCCGCCTGCGACCACTACAACGAGCTGCTCGAACCGCTGCGGTCATTCGTCCTGCCCGGCGGCACCCCTGCGGCCGCCCACCTGCATGTCTCCCGCACCGTGGTG
>JBIIJX010000151.1:0-6381 GCA_044233495.1 Candidatus Nanopelagicales bacterium | reverse complement strand
GCGACGGTTCCCTGCACTTCGTCCTGCAGGGAGCACAGCACGATCGACGCGAGGTCGGGAGGCAGGTAGGCGAGGATGACGGAGATGATCTGCGGATGCTCGTCCTTGATGAACGACAGGATCTGGGAGGAGTCCATCTTCCGCATGAAGTGGAAGGGGCTCTCGGCGATCGAGCTCTCCAGCTGGGCGTACATCTCTTCGGCTTCGTTCTCGTCGAAGACCTGGTACAGCAGATCGCGAGCGACTTCGAGTCCGCCGGTGCCGGCGAAGCGCGTGCTGGCGGCGAAGGTGATGAACTCCCGGATGATCTCCAGAGCGAGAGTGGGGTCGACCTCCTTCAGTCGCGCGACCTCGCCGGCGAGGTCCTGGATCTCCGCGGTCTGCATCTCCGCGAAGACCGGTCGTGCCGCCTCCGGGCCGAGCTGCGCCACGATCACCGCTGCCTTGTAGCGAGCGGTGATCTCTTCGGGACGCAGGGGGGCCATGGTGTCGATTCCTAGTTCGAGAGCCAGGTCTTGAGGACGCGTGCGACCTGCTGGGGCTCCTTGGTGGCGAAGTCCTTGAGAGTGTCGTAGGTCGCTGATCCCGGACTCTGGATGTACGTCGGGAGCTCTTCCTCCTGGCCTTCTTGCGCCCCGCCTTCACCTGCTCCGATGGAAACCAAGACTCCGTCCTCCTCTTCGTCTGAGTCAGCACCCTCGAGGGCGAAGGCGTCTGCTTCCGCGTCGAGACGCTCGAGAAGGACATTGTTGTCGAGGATGCCGCGACCTTCCAGTGCCTCGAGGGTCAGCATGGTGCGGCGCTGGCGACGCAGCGCCAGGGCGCCGATCACCATGATGGCGATCACGAGGAGGGCGATCCCGGCCTGACGGGCGATGCCGATGAGTGCAGCCCTGCTCGCAGCGGCCTCGGCCTCGGCGGCCGCTTCAGCGGCCGCATCGGCCACCGAGGTGTCGAAGGCGACCTGGGACACCTGGATCGCGTCACCACGATTGGCGTCCAGCCCGACGGCGTTCGAGACGATCGCCTCGACCTCCGCGAAGGTCTGGGCCGGGACACTGGCATCGACGAGGACGGCGACCGTGAGGCGTCGGATGGCGCCGGGAGCGCCGACGCGCTCCGTGACGGTGCTGTCGATGGGGTTGGTCTGGGTGGCCGTCGTCTTCTCGTAGTCCGACTGGGCCTGGTTGGTGGTGCCCTGGCCGATGACCGCCGGCGGCTCACCGAGCACGGGCCCGTCGATCGCGCTCTGGTCGTTGGAGTTGTAGGTCTCGGTGCTCGTCTGGCTGCTCAGGGCAGGCAGCTCCTCCGGGAACGCGTACTCCTGGGTCTTGATCGAGCGCTGGTCGTAGTCGAGATCAGCCTTGACGGTGACGGTCGACAGCCCCGGACCAAGAACGCGGTCCAGCATGGCCTGCACCGACTCGACCATGCCGGCCTCGAGACGACGGCTCTGGTCTACGGCGGCCGCCCCGGCCAGGCCACCACCGGTGAGCAGGGTGCCGTTGGAGTCCGTGACGGTCACGGCCTCGGCCACGAGACCCGGGACCGACGAGGCGACGAGGTTCGTGACGGCCTGGACCTGATCGCCGCCGAGGGTCTGACCGCCGCCCATCGTCACGAGGACCGATGCCGACGGCTTGTCCGAGGTGTCCGTGAACACGGAGTCTGCGGGGATGGCCAGGAGGACGGAGGCGGACCGCACGCCCTCGATGCCCTCGATGGTCGAGGCGAGCTCGCCCTCGAGCGCTCGCTGGTAGGTGACGTTCTGCATGAACTCCGAGGTGGTCATGCCCTGCTCGTCGAGCAGGGAGTAGCCGCTCGCAGCGTCGGCGGGAAGGCCGGCGGCGCTCACGGCCAGACGCGCCTGTGCGACGTCCTCGGGAGCCACGAGGATCTGCGTGCCGCCACCGCCGAGTTCGTAGGCCGTGCCCTGAGCGTCGAGCTCCTGCGTGATGGCTACTGCATCCTCGCTCGTCAGGTTCGAGTAGAGGGGTGTCATGGGCGAGGAGGAGACACGCATGAGGAGCACTCCGGCGGCGACGAGCGCCAGGACGCCGATGACGATGGCGGTGATCTGCCCGGGGCTGAACTGGCGGACGGTGTCGAGGGCACGACGACCCATCATCCGGAGGGACTCGATCACAGCGGCATCCTCATGATCTCGTTGAAGGCCTCAAGGGCCTTGTTGCGGACGGCGACGGCCACCTGAGTCGAGATGGACGCTTCCTGTGCTGCCATCAGGTACTCGTGCGGGTTCTTCAGCTCACCGGTGGCCACCTTCGTCGCGAGGGCGTCGGCGTTCTGGTTCAACGCACCGAGGTACTCCATCGCGTTGGTCAGGCTGTCCTGGAAGTTGATTCCGGTGTCGGTCTGCGCACCAGAGACGCCTCCGGTGACGGAGGGAACCTTCATCGGCTCCGCGGAGGGGACCGGGATCGACGATGCCGGTGCCATGGGCATGGGCGGCATGGGGGTGATGGAGACGCCGGGGATGCTGAAGGTCATGAGGACTACCGACCCAACTGCAGTGCGGCCTGGTAGGCGTCCGTGGCCCGCTGGACGACCGCGAGGTTCGCCTGGTAGCCGCGCTGGGCGATGAGCAGGTCCGACATCTCCGTCGCGAGGTCGACGTCCGGGTGGCGTACGTAGCCCTTCTCGTCAGCGAGGGGATGTTCGGGGTCGTACACCATGCGTCCCTCGTAGCTGGAGCCCTTCTCGACCTGGAAGGACACGCCCGAGCCCACTGTTCCGCCGACCCCGACCATGTTGGGTGAGGGGGTCTTGACCTCACGGGGGACGACGACCTGGCGCTGGAACGCCGCCTGGTCCGTGGCCACCACCGTGTTGGAGTTGGCGATGTTGTGGGCGACAGCGTCAAGCGACGAGCGGTAGAAGTTCACGCCCGTCGCGGCTACTCCGAAGATCGACAGCAGGCTCATCTAGTCCCCATCACATCTCGCATGGCGTTGAAGCGCCCCTCTGCGGCACGCAGGGCGAGTCCGAGCCGGAGGTTCGTCTCGGTCCCGAGGAGAGTCTGCTCCTCCAGGCTCACATTGTTGCCGTCCTGGCGGTAGGGCGCAGTCGATGCCTGCGTGGTCATGAAGTCGGCGGAGGTCGCGGTGCCGTCGGGGTAGGGCATCTCGAGGGCCGACTGGAGGGTGCTCTCGAACTCGACGTTCACGGCGGTGTAGCCCGGCGTCGTGAGATTGGCGATGTTGTGGGCGACAGCGGTCTGGCGCGCCATCAGCCCATCGAGGGCGATGCGCACTGCCGGATTGACCAAGCCGAGGTCCATGCGGATCCCTGCCCCACCCATCTAGACCGGGCCGAATCCGTGGCTACTGCGACGAGCATCCTGCTCGGTTGGTGGATCGGCAGGTGCGTCTCGGATTCAAGGAAAATCCGAGACGAATTCCGGGCCGGCCCGGGGGCCCGCTCGGACTTTCGGCCAGCTGCTAGACGAGCGGTGCCTCGGCCAGGCGGCGGATCCCGACCACCTTGGACACGTCTATCTGGGTTATCCGGGTGTCGGCGCTCGGGTTGGCCGCATCGACCATCCGGCCATCGCCGAGATAGATGCCCACATGGTTGACCTTGAGGGGGGAGGGGTCGCGTGAATGGCCCGCTGGCTCGTGGAAGAACACGAGATCGCCGGGGCGGGCCTCGCTGAGGTTCGCGACCGGCTCCCCGACCTTGATCTGCTCCCAGGACACCGGGGGAATCTCGATGCCGTGCTGCTTGGCGACCCACTCCGTGAAGGCCGCGCAGTCCCATCCGGTCTGCGGCGTGTTGCCCCCCGCGACGTACGGGGTCCCGAGGTACTGCACCGCGAAGGAGGCCATGCGGCGGCCGAGGTCCCCGTCGGTGGACAGGTATCCGGCCCCGGGGATCGGGGGTGCGGGCGCGCCAGGTGCCTGATTCGTAACAGGTACGTTATTTGTCCCATTTGCCCCGGCGGTCACGCTGGCCAGGGTGGACGCGAAGTCGGCCGGTGCTGCGCCGGCCGCCGAGGGGGCCGTCGCCGGGGCCATCGCCGGGGCTCCGGACGGACGCATGGGTGCGAGGTCCATGCGGGCCCGGATCTCGCCCATGCGAGCCAGCACCTCGTTGATGCTCACCCGGCCTCCTCGCACTCGTCACCGCAACGAAGGATGCATCGGCAGCAGGACGGCGCATCTGAGCGAAAAGGCGGGACGGACGTGCCGTATGAGGCGATTGAGCGCACGCTCCGTGAGGGGCGGACCCGGCAGGAGCGGGTCAGGCAGGAGAGGGTCAGGCGACGTACGCCTCGACGCCCTCGACCCGGGAGAAGGATGCGGCGTTGGCGAGGATCTGGGGCACGCCCTCACGCAGGGACAGGGCGAAGGCCTTGTTGGGCACCGACTCCTTGTTCATGAGGCGCTCGTAGATCTCCTCCAGCGCGACCGCCTCACGCCACAGGGCGAAGGTCTGGTACCAGGGGAGGTCCTTGGTGTCCATGTGGGTGGCGATCCGGAAGACGTTGCTGAGCTCGTTCCGGGTGAGGAAGCCGTCGACCTCGCGGGTGACCGTCGCCGTCTCCAGGGGGGTCTCGGGGAGGTCCTTGGCGGCGTAGGTGGCGGTGAAGTAGCCGAGATCCATGAGGGGATCACTGGCCGTCGCGCGCTCCCAGCCGAATACCCCCGAGATGGTGGCGGGGGCGTTGGACTTGTACAGCAGGTTCTGCATGCTGTAGCGCCCGTGGCTGATGACCAGCGGCCGGGTCTCCGGGGCGTTCTCGAGCAGGTAGTCGCCGAGGATCTCGAAGCCGGGGATCCGGCGCATCTTCAGCTTGCGGGCAAGTCGCTTGGACTCCAGCACCAGCTTGCGCAGCTCCCCGCCGCCGTTGTCGAACTTGGCCACCTCCTCGGGGGTGACCTCCACCTGAATCCGGGCGAGGTCGTCGATGGCCCGGCGGGAGATCGCCACCTTCTCCTCGACGGAGTCCAGGCCCTTGGGCACCCCGGTGATGACCTGCTCGCCGGTGAGGAATGCGCCGAGGTAGAACTGGGCCCCGATGATGGTGGTGTCCTTGCAGACGTGCAGGACCTCTGGGGAGTGCAGGTTGTGCTTGCGGAGGATCGTGAGGAGCTCGACCTCCTTCTCGATGCTCATGATGTCGCTGGGCTGGGCCCCCCCGAGCCGGCGCTTGAGCACGAACTCCGAGCCGTCCTCGCGCTTGATGTGGAAGGTGCCCGACCGGGACTGGATGCCGAGTCGACCCCACTCGAGGAAGCCCTCACCGAAGCCGCGCTCGTCGAGGTAGGCCTGGAGCGGCTCGAGGATCAGCAGCGGCTCGGCCTTCCCGCGCTCGACGAGCTTCTCGGCCTTCTCCTGGTTCGAGACGACCGTGACTCCATCAGGAACGGGACTCAGCATCTCGCCACCGACTCCATCTCCCACGCCTTCCGCAGAACTCTTCTCAGCCTACTATCGGCGCCTTGGCCGTCAACTGAAGGGTTCTGGGCCCACAGGGCTACTCGTACGACCGGCACTCCCAGATGAAGTTGAGGATGCGGTCGACGATCTCGCGTGACTGTTCGCGGGCCTGGCCCCGGATCACGGGGTAGACATCGTTCACGTGGACGTCGAGGATCGTATGCGAGCCCTCGAGCACCACGGTCGTGTCGTCGAGGACATGGGCCTCGACGTTGAAGTGGCCGGTGCGCTTGGGCAGCAGCCGATGGGTCTTGAAGCCCTTGTTCGCCCCCTGCACCTTGACCCGTAGGTGGGTGCGCGCCGTGGGGGAGTCCCGGTCGATGGCGACCCGATCGACGGCGAGCGATCCTCGCGGGTACTCCAGGAGGAGGTCGTGGGTCGCCAGGATCAACCAGTTCGCGTGGACGAGGTCGTCGTACGGCAGCTGGCTGCGGGTGATGGGATCCACGATGGACAGCAGGGCCGAGGCGCGCTCCACGCTGTAGTCGAAGTCGAGGGTGGTGCCGTCAGGTGCGTCCGCCGCCCGCTGGTCGGGATAGATGACCACGGACCGGGTGCCGTCCGTTACCCAGTGCCGACCCGAGTGGTCCTGGCAGATCATGATGGGCAGCGAGGATGTCGGGTCGATGCCGAGATACCTCTCGATCGGGAGTCCGCTCACCCTGCCGGTCATGCCACCATCTTGGCATCACGGGCGCCCCGGTTCGCGCGTGACGGCAACGACTCTGACCTACACTGCTGACATGATCGAGGCGAACGAGGTGGTGCGCGATCAGCGTGCGTCGGGTATCTCGATCATCGTCACCCTGATCCTGTGGGCAGTGGGCATCGCGGCCGTCGTCACTCTGCTCGCCGTCCGCGTGACGCCCCCGGTCGCCGTGTTCGTCGGTGTGCTGCTTCTCCTGTTCCCGCTGCTGAGCT
>JBIIJX010000150.1:0-6396 GCA_044233495.1 Candidatus Nanopelagicales bacterium | reverse complement strand
CGAGTGGCTGGTCCCCCGTCCTGTACGACTGCTGGCGTGGGCGCTCCTCGCCGCCAGTGCGGCGGTGCTCGTCGTCGGTGTCCTGGTCACCAGCACCGGGCCGCACAGCGGGGACAGCACGGCCGAGCGGCTGGCGTGGGACCCGCGCACCGTGGCATGGCTGCACGCGGATCTGGTTCTGCTCTTCCTCGGCCTGCTCATCGGCCTCCTGGTCGCCCTGACCGTCACGCACGCGCCGTGGCGCGCGCGTCGACGCGCGTGGCTACTGCTGGGTATCGCCCTCGCGCAGGGTCTCGTGGGCTACACGCAGTACTTCACCGGACTGCCGGAGCTGCTGGTCGTCATCCACGTGATCGGTGCCGTGCTGCTGTGGATCGCCGTGCTCTTCATCCCGCCGGCCCTTCGCACCCGCACCTGACTCCAACAGTCAACGGTCAGGGGACGAACGGCTCGACCGCAATCAGCAGGAACAGCAGGGCGAGGTACGTGATCGAACCGTGGAACAGCCGCATCGCCCGCGCGCCGGGATCGGCTGCCACATCGCGCACCGCGGACCGCAGCTGGTAGGCCAGCACGAGGAACCCGACTCCCAGAATGACCGCGCCCACGGCGTAGACCCAACCCATGGGCGCCAGTGGAATGAGGGCCAGCGACACCGCAACCATGATCCAGGAGTAGCGCACGATGCTGGCCGCCACCTGCTGCGGCGTGCGCACAACCGGCAGCATCGGAATCCCGGCAGCGGAGTAGTCGTCCTTGAATCGCATGGCGAGCGGCCAGTAGTGCGGTGGCGTCCAGAAGAACACGATCAGGAAGAGCACGACGGGCGTCCACGACAGGGAACCCGTGACGGCTGCCCACGCGATGAGCACGGGCATGCAGCCGGCAGCACCGCCCCACACGATGTTCTGCGGCGTCCGGCGCTTGAGGATCATCGTGTAGACGACGGCGTAGAACGCGATGGCCACGGCGCCCAGCGCGGCAGCGAGAACGTTCGCCGTCAGCAACAGGACAACAGCACTGAGGATGCCAAGCACGACGCCCTGCACGACGCCGGCCCGGGCACTCACCGTGCCCAGGGCCGCTGGTCGGTGGTACGTGCGAGCCATCAGGGCGTCGATGTCTCGGTCATAGACACTGTTGAAGGTGTTGGCTGAGCCCGCCGCCAGGGTGCCGCCCACGAGCACTCCCACGAGCGGCACGAGTGGGGGCAGCCCGTCTGCGGCCAGGAACATCGTCGGAACGGCCGTGGCGAGCAGGAGTTCGACGATCCTCGGCTTGGTCAGCGCCACATGCGCACGCAAGCGGCTGCCGACCGTGACCGCTCCCGCCTGATGCTCCCGGACCGCCACCTGACTCCGTCCACCTCGGTCGGCACCCCGGAACGTCGAGGCCCGAATTCACTCTACCTGCCCCTCGAGGTGTCCGCGGACCGCGAGCACTTCGCTAGGGTCCGAGCATGACCTCAGACGCATCCGGGGCCGAGCCCGGTCAGGCGCGGAGCCTGGTGTGGGACGCGGACGACGACCGCGCCGTAGATCTCCTGCGAGCACTGGCGGCCGACGCCGTTCAGCGCGTCGGCAACGGTCACCCGGGCACCGCCATGAGCCTCGCCCCCGTCGCCTACCTGCTCTTCCAGAAGATGATGCGCCACGATCCGCGCGATCCAGCCTGGCTAGGTCGGGACCGCTTCGTGCTGTCCGGTGGCCACACCAGCCTGACCCTCTACAGCCAGCTCTTCGTCTCCGACTACGGGCTGACGATGGCCGACCTCGAGGCGTTCCGCACGGCGGGCAGCCGCACGCCCGGGCATCCCGAGCACGGGCACACCGTTGGCGTGGAGGCCACCACCGGACCGCTCGGCCAGGGGTTGTCGATGGCCGTGGGCATGGCCATGGCCGCGCGCTACGAGCGCGGCCTGCTGGACCCTGAGGCTGCTGCCGGTACGAGTCCCTTCGACCACCGCATCTGGACCATCGCCGGGGACGGCGACCTCGAGGAGGGCATCACCTCCGAGGCCTCCTCGCTCGCAGGCCTGCAGCGGCTCGGCGAACTGTGTGTGATCTACGACGACAACCACATCTCCATCGAAGGCGACACCGCGATCGCCTTCGACGAGGACGTGTGCGCGCGGTACGAGGCGTACGGCTGGGCCACCCACAGAGTCGATCAGCGCAGTGACGGCTCCGTCGACGTGCCCGCCCTGCATGCCGCCCTCCTGAGAGCGCTGGCCGAGCGCGAGCGTCCGACCCTCATCCAGCTGCGCACGACCATCGCCTGGCCCGCTCCCCACGCGCGAAACACGGCCAAGTCACACGGCTCTGCCCTCGGCGAGGACGAGGTCCGGGCGACCAAGGAGCTGCTTGGCCTCGATCCCGACGCTCACTTCGCCTTCGACCCCGAACTGCTCGGCCGCGTACGCGCCCGGCTCCGCCAGCGCGTCGACGACGAGCGTCGCACGTGGGATGCGCGCTTCACCGAGTGGTCACTCGTCAATCCCGACCGGGCGCACCTGCTCGCCCGACTGCGGACCCGTGGCGTACCGGACGGGCTCGATGCCGCGCTGCCGTCGTTCGCAGCCGGCGGCTCCATGGCCACGCGCAAGGCCTCCGGAGAAGTGCTCAACGCCGTGGCTGCCGTGATGCCTGAGCTGTGGGGAGGCTCGGCGGACCTCGCCGAGTCCAACAACACCACCATCGAGGGCGCACCGAGCTTCCTGCCGGCAGGTCACCCGGGCCCGAATGCGTCCCCGTACGGCCGCGTGGTGCACTTCGGTGTCCGCGAGCATGCGATGGGCGCGATCCTCAACGGCATCGCCCTGCACGGCCTCACGCGACCGTTCGGTGGAACCTTCCTCGTCTTCTCCGACTACATGCGCGGAGCGGTTCGCCTCTCGGCGCTCATGCAGACCGCCGTGACCTACGTCTGGACCCACGACTCCATCGGCCTGGGCGAGGACGGTCCCACCCACCAGCCGATCGAGCACCTGTGGGCGCTGCGCGCCATTCCGCATCTGGCAGTGCTGCGCCCGGCAGATGCCCGCGAGACGGCCGCGGCATGGCGTGCCCTTCTGCACCAGCAGGGTCCAGTGGGGCTCATCCTCACGCGGCAGAACGTCCCCACCCTCGACGTCGACGACGACCGCGTGCGTGAAGGGGTGGCCCGTGGCGGCTACGTCGTGCGCGCATCGGACGATCCTCAGGTGCTCCTCCTCGCCACCGGATCGGAGGTGCACCTTGCCATCGGAGCGGCTGAGCAGCTCGAGGAGTCTGGAATCGGAGCGACCGTGGTCTCGCTCCCCTGCCTGGAATGGTTCGACGCACAGGAGCCCGCCTACCGTGACGCCGTCCTGCCTCCAGCGGTACGGGCACGGGTGGCGGTCGAGGCCGGAGCGACCCAGGGCTGGTGGCGCTACGTGGGCTCGGACGGTGCAGTGGTCGGCATAGACAGGTTCGGGGCAAGCGCCGACCCCGGCACACTCTTCCGCGATGCCGGCATCACCGTCGACGACATCGCGCGTCGAGCCCGAGAAACCCTCGCGGCAAGTCGACGGACCTAGTCAGGGGGCTTGATGAGCGACATCCCGAACGCGAACCTCGCAGCCCTGACCGCGGCGGGAGTATCCGTCTGGCTCGATGATCTCGATCGCCACCGAATCGAGTCGGGAGAGCTCGCGCGAATGATCGTGTCGGACAGCGTGCACGGCGTCACGACGAACCCGACGATCTTCGACAAGGCCATCTCCCACGGAGCCGACGCCTACGCCGATCAGCTCAGGAGCCTCGCGCGCAGCGGGGCCGACGTCGACTCGATCATCCGAGCCCTCACGACCGATGACGTCCGCAGCGCCTGCGACCTCTTCCTGCCGCTGTTCCGGAGCACCGACGGCGTCGACGGGCGCGTCTCGATCGAGGTGGACCCTCGATTGGCCCACGACACGCACGCCACCATCGCGCAGGCCCGAGAACTATGGCGGATCGTGGACCGGCCCAATGCGCTGATCAAGATTCCCGCAACTCCTGAGGGACTTCCGGCGATCACCGAGGTGATCGGGTCCGGAATCAGCGTGAATGTGACGCTGATCTTCTCCGTCGACCGTTACCAGGCTGTGGTCGATGCGTACCGGGCGGGCCTCGACCTGGCACGCGAGCGCCATCACGACCTCGCCACCATCCACTCCGTGGCCAGTTTCTTCATCAGCCGCATCGACACCGAGGTGGATGCCCGGCTCCGCAGGCTTGGAAGTCCCGAGGCCGAGGCGCTCGTCGGCCAGGCCGCGGTGGCCACCGGCCGACTGGTGTGGGCGAACCACCTGAGCGGCCTTGCGTCGCCTGAGTGGCAGCAGGTTGCTGCCTACGGCGGCCGGTCACAGCGCCCGCTGTGGGCTTCGACCGGCGTCAAGGATCCGAGCATGGCGCCGACGCGCTACGTGCTCGACCTCGTGGTCGACGGCTGTGTCAACACCATGCCCGAGGCCACCCTGCGAGCCGTGGCCGACAACGGCCCCGTGCCTGCGGACACCGTCACCGGGACCGAGGCAGCGTCGGCGGAGGTCTGGGCGGCCCTGGCGCGGGTCGGGATCAGCCAGCAGGACGTCAGCGCCACCCTGGAGCGCGAAGGGGTCACCAAGTTCATCGACTCGTGGGAACAGCTCCGCGCCACGGTTGCAGCCGCGGCCGCCGAGGCCTGACATGGGTCGAGAGGAACCGAACGGGCACCGCAATCCCCTGCGGGATCCGCTCGACCAGCGCCTGCCGCGAGTCGCTGGGCCGTGCGGCGTCGTCCTGTTCGGAGTCACCGGCGATCTGTCCCGCAAGAAGGTCATGCCGGCCATCTACGACCTGGCCAATCGCGGGCTGCTGCCGCCGGGTTTCGCGCTGGTGGGATTCGCCCGTCGCGATTGGGCCGACGAGCACTTCGCCCAGCTCGTCCACGACAACGTGCGTGAGCACTCCCGCACGCCCTTCCGCGAGGAGGTCTGGGACCAGCTCGCGCAGGGCATCCGCTTCGTCGAGGGAGACCTCGGAGATCCCGAGGCCTACGCGCGCCTGAAGGCAACCGTCAACGACCTCGACGCGACCCGCGGAACCGGTGGCAATCACGCCTTCTACCTGTCCATTCCCCCGGGCCTGTTTCCCATCGTGCTCCAACAGCTCAAGGCGTCGGGGCTGGCCGAGAGCGCCCCCGGATCGTGGCGCCGAGTGGTCATCGAGAAGCCCTTCGGCCATGACCTGGCCAGTGCCGAGGAGCTCAATCGCATCGTCGGCACGGTCTTCGACTCCGGATCGGTCTTCCGGATCGACCACTACCTCGGCAAGGAGACCGTCCAGAACATCCTTGCCGTTCGGTTCGCGAACACGATGTTCGAGCCGCTCTGGAACAGCAACTACGTCGACAACGTGCAGATCACGATGGCCGAGGACATCGGCATCGGTGGCCGCGCGAGCTACTACGACGGCATCGGCGCCGCGCGCGATGTGATCCAGAACCACCTGCTTCAGCTACTCGCCCTGACGGCGATGGAGGAGCCGCTCTCCTTCTTCGCGGACGACGTCCGTGTCGAGAAGGAGAAGGTGCTGCGCGCCGTGCGCGTTCCGCGTGACATAGCCAGGCACACCAGCCGTGGCCAGTACGCGCACGGATGGCAGGGAGGGGTACCCGTCGTGGGCTTCCTCCAGGAGGAGGGCATCTCGCCCGAGAGCACGACCGAGACTTTCGCCGCGATGCGACTGGACGTGGACAACCGGCGCTGGGCCGGCGTTCCGTTCTACCTGCGCACAGGCAAGCGACTCGGGCGGCGCGTGACCGAGGTGGCGGTGGTGTTCAAGCGGGCTCCCCATCTGCCGTTCGCCAAGACCGCCGTGCAGGAGCTGAGTCAGAACGCCTTCGTCTTCCGGATCCAGCCCGACGAGGGCATCACGGTGCGATTCGGCTCCAAGGTGCCCGACACCACGTCGATCCAGGTGCGCGATGTGACGATGGATTTCCAGTACGGCGACTCGTTCGTCGATACCAGCCCCGAGGCCTACGAGCGGCTCATCCTCGACGTCCTGCTCGGGGATCCCCCGCTGTTCCCACGCCACGAGGAAGTCGAGCTCAGCTGGCGGATCCTCGATCCGATCCTGGACCACTGGTCATCGCACGGCACCCCCGAGCAGTACGCGTCCGGCGGCTGGGGTCCGACCTCGTCGTACGAGATGGTGGCGAGGGACGGGCGAGGATGGAGAAGGCCATGACGCCTCGACCGTGGATGGAGAAGGCCATGACGCCTCGACCGTGGATGGAGAAGGCCATGACACCTCGAGCCAGTGGTGAGGGACGGTCATGATCAGGCTCGACGACACCAGCGGTGGGGCTGTGGCGGCGGCCATCGCGGCCGAGCGGCATCGCAACGGC
>JBIIJX010000149.1:0-6439 GCA_044233495.1 Candidatus Nanopelagicales bacterium | reverse complement strand
TCGGGCGACGGTGTCGGCCACGTTCCTGCGCAGTGCACCGAGGACATCGTCGAGATCCGTCATCCCGGTCACGTCGACGTCCACGCCCTCCCATCGCATGACGTCGACCGGTGCGAACTGGACACGCGGTGGCTGGCCCTCCTCGAAGTCGACGATGAGAACGCCCTTCGGCCCGGTCTCGCGGATCGTCCTGCCCTGGAGGTTGCCGCTGAACCAGGCGGGGAACTCACCGTCGTTCACGATCTGACGGGTGTGGACGTGGCCGAGGGCGAAGTAGTCGTAGCGCAGGGCGGCCAGTTGCGCCGGAGTGCACGGGGCGTACAGGGCATGGCCCTCGGCGCCCGTGACCGCCGTGTGGAGCATCCCGATGTTGATCAGGCCAGGCATGCGCGACGGATACGCCTTCGCAAGGTTCTCCGTGATGTCACGAGTCACGTATCCCTGGCCGTGAACGACGCAGCCGAGGTCGTCGAGCACCAGGCTCTGGGGTGCCACCACGTCCAGTCGCCGAACGTTGGGAGGGAGCACGAGGGACGCGGTGATCTCGCTCTCGGCGTCGTGATTGCCCGACACCAGGACGACCTGGATCCCGGCGTCTCGCAGTGCACCCATCTGCTGGGTGAAGAACAGACCCGTCCCGTAGTCGTTCCACGTGCCGTCGTACAGGTCGCCCGCGATGACGAGAAGGTCAGCCCCCCACTCAATGCACCGATGCACGAGGTTCTCGAGTGCCCGCCTCGTCGCACCGCGGAGCTCTGCGGCGGTGCTCATGCCGTAGCGGTCGTGGCTGCGCAGCGGGCTGTCCAGGTGGATGTCCGCAGCGTGCACGATGCGCATGTGGTCCCCGTCCTCGGCTTGATGCTGCCCCGACCCTACGACCCGGCCAGGGTGGTCAGCGGACACCGGAGGAGGACGGCGGACGAAACCCCCGCGAGTGACACACAAACGCCCTGGCCCTGGCATAGCCTTGCCCGGCTGGGGGGCTGTCAGCCCCTCCCCCGAGGCCGACACCCTCCCAGCCCCCACAGTGATTCCCCTGCATCAGTCCCCCTCAGTGTCACGGTCACCCCCGACAGGACCCCGTCCCACGCACCGGTCGCGTCCTGCACACCCGCCCTACTGGAGGAAGCGTGAAGCGCACCCTGCTCGCAGTCACGGCCACGGCTGCCGTACTCCTGACGTCTGTCGCCGCCCCCGCCCATGCGGACGGCGTGCTGTCGGCCACCCCCTCGACGATCGCGGGCGCGACTCTCGACGGACTGCCCGCCACTGCTTCCTCCCCTCCGGGCGTGTCCCCCGAGGTCTACTTCGACGACGCCACCGGGACCTACTACCTGTGGACGACGAACATGCCGGCGACGATGTACTCGAGCACGGACGGCACGTCCTGGACACCCATCGCCGGCGCGACCGTGCCCGCCGGCTTCGACTGGTCGATGGTCAAGATGGGCCCCGGCGACTACCGGATGTACTTCTCGTCGATCAATCCGAACGCCGCCTCCGAGGTGAGCTGCAGCAAGCAGCGAAAGGAGCTGCGCTACGCCACGTCCACGAACCTCGTGAACTGGACGACGCAGCCCGGGGTGCTGCTCGACAGCGTCGGATGCGGGGTGCCCCACGTCCTGCGCAAGCCCGACGGGTCCTTCCTGCTCTACTACAACAGCGAGGAGCCCGTTCACGGCATCTACATCGCGACGTCGCCGGACGGACTCACGTGGACGAAGCGCCCCGGCATCGTCGCCAACGACCGGGAGCTCGTCGATCCAGCGCCCCTGATGATGCCGGACGGCACCTATCTGATGATCGGCTCGACCACAGGGGGCCAGACGACCCAGCAGCTGCGCATCCTGTCATCGCCGGACGGACTCACCTGGACCTTGCGGCCGGAGCCGTTGCTGGCCCCGACGGGCGTGAGCGTCCTCGATCCGTCACTCAAGCTCATCGGCCAGCAGTTGCGGGTCTGGTACGGCTACGCGCCCGGTGGCGACCACGCGAACTCGCGCATCACGTCCGGGCTGCTGACCCTCAAGCCCGGCAAGGTGACCACTGCAGCGGCTTCGTCCGTGAAGGCCAGGACCTGCACCAAGGCCGGGGCCAAGCGCGCCTACCAGGGTGGCACCTACGTGTGCAGGAAGGTCAAGGGGCAGCTCATCTGGGTCAAGCGCTGAACCGCGTCCCCGGGACACCTTTCGGCCGGATACCGGCCGTCAGCACTGGCCGGGTCGGGCAAGTCGTGTTCTCCTAGGGGAATGACGGACCAGATGACCGGGGAGGCGCGCACCTCCCCCCGAGGCACCCCCGTCGGGCGGCGCATCGTGCTCGGAGTGGTCGGCATCGGCGCGGCCGGCGTCCTCGCGGGCCGCTGGCTCTCCTCCGGGGTGAGCGACGTCGTGGCCTCCACCGCCCCCGGTCTGGCCTCGATCGTCCCCGCAGCCGGCGGTTTCCGGATCTACACGGTGACCGGTGGATACCCCGAGATCGCCACGGCCGACTACCGGCTCACGGTGACGGGACTCGTGAACGAGCCCCTGTCCCTCACGCTCGAGGATCTCGCCCAGCTGCCACAGACGCAGATGACCAAGGACTTCCAGTGCGTGACGGGCTGGCGCGTGGAGGATGTGCCGTGGTCCGGCGTGCTGCTGCGCGACCTCCTGACGACGGCGGGGGTCGAGCCGGACGCCGAGGCCCTGCGGCTGACCTCCTTCGACGGTGCCTACACCGAGTCGCTCACCCTCGAGCAGGCCATGCGCGATGACATGCTCGTCGCGACGTCCATGTACGGCGCGCCCATCGAGGTCAAGCACGGAGCGCCCGTGCGACTCGTCGCCGCGCCGATGTACGGCTACAAGTCGATCAAGTGGATGGATGGCATCGAGCTCACGCGCACAGTGGTCCCGGGGTACTGGGAGGTGCGCGGGTACGACATCGACGCGTGGGTCGGGAAGTCGAACGGACGTACCGATGAACCCGTCGTCTGACGCGCCGGCCTTACTGCCCCGGTTCACGCGGGCAGAGCGCTGGGTGCACCGGAGCCTCGGCCTGCTGCTGGGCGTGCTGCTCGTCACCGGGGCCATCATGTTCTTCCCCGACCTCAGCAGCATCGTCGGCAACCGGCAGGTCGTGACGACCATGCACGACATCGCCGGGTGGCTGGTGCCCGTGCCGCTCGTCCTCGCGCTCCTGTCGCGTGCCTTCCGCTCGGACGCTGGGCTGCTCAACCGCTTCGTCCCGGCCGACTGGGAGTGGCTGCGGTCCCGCGACCGCCGCTCCGGGCGCATCCGCGTCGGCAAATTCAACGCGGGGCAGAAGCTCAACGCCTCGCTCACCCTCGGAGCCGTCATCGTCATGTTCGGCACCGGAATGGTGATGTTCTGGTCGAGCCTGTTCAGCGACTCCATCCGCACCGGAGCGACGTTCGTCCACGACTGGGTCGCGCTCGCCTTCGGCATCCTCGTGCTCGGCCACATCTGGATGGCCTACAGCGACGCCACCGCACGCGCGGGCATGCGCACCGGCCAGGTGCCCGAGGAATGGGCCCTGCGCGAGCACGGCGCATGGGCCGAGGAGATGACGGATCAGGCCAGCAGCGCTGGCCGCACGTCATGACCCGCCCGAGGCAATCGCCGCAACTCCATCCAGCAGCCGCTCGACGTCATCGCCGTTCGTGTAGGGAGCGAGTCCGACCCGCACTGCGCCACGACTGCCCAAGCCGATCCACTCTGCTGCCTCGATCGCGTAGAAGGACGAGGCCGGGGCATTGACCCCGCGCTCGGCCAGCCGCCGGTAGACCTCGACGGACTCGACTCCGTCGACGCTGAAGAGCTCGGTTGGCGTGCGCAGCGGGGCGTGGCCGTACAGATGAACACCGTCGATCTGCTCGAGCCCGGACCTCATGCGCACATGGAGGGCGTCCTCGTACTCCTGCAGGGCCGTCATCGATCGGACGAGGCGAGCACGGCGTGACAGCGAACCCTCGTCACCGGGGACGAGATCGGCGAGGAAGTCGACTGCCGCGGTGACTCCCGCCAGCAGCTCGTAGGGCAGGGTGCCGAGCTCGAACCTCTCGGGTACCTGATCGGTGCTGGGTCGGAGCTTGTCGGGGTGCATGGTCTCCAGGAGCGCAGGTGAGGCGGCGAGCATGCCGCAGTGCGGACCGAGGAATTTGTAGGGGCTGCAGGCGTAGAAGTCCGCACCCATGGCCCGCATGTCGACCGGTGCGTGCGCGGTGAGATGGACCCCGTCGACGAAGAGGAGTGCGTCAGACGCCTCGAGCGCCGCTCCGATGGCTGCGATGTCCGGTCGGGTACCGAGCAGATTCGATGCCCCGGTGACGGCCACCAGCCTGGTGTTCCCATTGACCAGCCTGAGCACGTCGTCCGGCGTCATGACCGCGGTGCGCGGATCGAACGGCGCCCACCTGACCGTCGCACCCGTCCGCTGTGCGTACGTCACCCAGGGCCGCACATCACCGTCGTGATCGAGGCGCGTGACCACGATCTCGTCACCAGGCCCCCAGGTCTGCGCCAGGGTGCGGGCGACCTCGAATGCCAGTTCGGTCATGCTGCGCCCGAAGACGATGCCGAGCGGGTCACCGTTGACGAGGTCGGCGCCCGCCATCCGGGCCGCCTGCACCGCGTCCTCGGCGCGTCGCTCAGCCGCCGTGACCGTGCCCCGATTCGACACCCCCGCCTTGAGCAGGTCCGCCATCGCGTCCGCGACGATGTCCGGCATCTGCGTCCCGCCAGGTCCGTCGAAGTACGCCGTGCCATCCTTCAGCGCGGGAATGCGGGCACGCACGCGATCGACGTCGTAGGTCATGGGGCCACATCCCACCACACAGTCGCCACCTCGCGTGGGACGTTGTCCGCCTCCTGGATGAGAGCTGCGGCAACCTCGGCGTCGCGCTCCTGGCTCAAGCACAGCCGGATCCTGGCGAAGCGCACCCTCTCCTCCTGCGGCATGTCCACGCGTCGACCCCAGGTGTCGTCAGGCCAGATCTCCACGTGCGCGTCGAATCCGAGGGCGTGCGCGATCGCCACGAGGTCGTGCGCGGTCGGCTCGGTGGGGCGGTCCAGGTTCCAGAAGCGCTTCCACAGGGGATTCATGCTCGACAGTGGATGACGTACAGGCAGCTCGAGTACCACCCGCCGTCGCGCATGACGGTCGAGAGCGACGAGGAAGGGTTCGATGTCAGCCACGTTGTAGACGACGTGATGGCACACCACCACGTCGCATTCGGCGACCTCGTCGGCAACCGCAGGCCAGACACCGAGGTGCTCACGATGCCGGACACCCCGTCGCGCAGCGGCATCGGCGAACGCATCGAGCATCCCCTGCTGGTGGTCCACCGCGACCACCATCCCCGCCGGAGGGATCAGAGCCATGGAGGCTCGTCCGCCCCCGCTTCCGACATCGAGCACGCTGCCCTCCGCCGGCAGTGCCTCACGAGCCGCCCGATGCGACGGCGAGTCGGGAATCTCGTCGTCGACGGTGAACATCGAGACCGGATGAATCCACGGCTTCTCGTCGGCCTGCGCGAGGATGTCGTCCGGGATGGCCCACGATGCGAGGGCATCGCGCCACTGCGCGAGGAGTCCCGCGGCGTCGGCGGACCCGATCATGCCTCGACGTTAGCGGGTATCGTGCGCGTGTGACGCAGGCAGATGAGGCTGGCACTCAACGGGTTTCCGACAGCACGTCGGATTCCGTCATGCATCCGTTCCTGCGGCTCCTGGGCGGCGTCCGGGGTGCGCTCGAGAGCGTCCTGCCGCCCTTGGTGTTCGTCGGTGTCTTCCTCGGGCTCGGCGGCACGCCGGAGGAGGACCTCACCTGGGCGATCATCGTCTCGCTCTGCCTGGCCCTCGTCTTCACCGTCTGGCGACTGGTCGAGCGCAAGCACCCGGCACGGGCACTGGGATCCGTGCTCCTGGTCCTCGTGAGCGCCTACGTCGCGAGCCGCACCGGCAGCGCCGCCGACTTCTTCTGGCCGCGTGTGCTGCTGAATGCCGCGTCCGCTCTCGCCTTCGTGGTCGCGAACCTCGCCGGGTGGCCGCTCATCGGCGTCATCCTCGGTCCGCTGGTCGGCACGCGGATGCGCTGGCGCGCGGACCCCGTGCTCATGCGCGCGTACCGGCGGGCTTCCTGGCCCTGGGTCGTCCTGAACGTCATTCGCGCCGTCCTGCTCGTCGTCTTCATCGATGGCGACAACCTGTGGGCGCTCGCCGCGTCCGGCGCCTTCTTCTACGGACTGACCTTCCTGACCATCCTCGCCTCATGGTGGCTCATCAGGAGATCGATCCCAGGCGACCATGGCGGCATCCGGCACCCGGCGGGACCTGCGGGGCCTGCCGAGGCAGGGGATCAGGCGGGCTGACACCTCGGGCACCAGTAGAGCTTGCGCCCCTGCATGTCGGCCATGCGGACCTCAGTCCCGCACAGG
>JBIIJX010000147.1:0-6533 GCA_044233495.1 Candidatus Nanopelagicales bacterium | reverse complement strand
GACATACGTGAGCAACTGGGCGCGAGTGGTGCAGGCCGGTGCGAGCGAGGGAATGGGCATGCAGATCATCCCCGAGCCGACCGACGAGGTTCTCGTCGCCTTCGGCAACGGACAGCTCGACTCCCCGTACGTCATCGGCGGTCTGTTCAACCTCGAGCGCCAGCCCGGCGTGCCGTGGGAGGAGGCGATCGAGGGAGTGCCGATGATCCGCGGCTTCACCTCACGCCTCGGCAGCCAGCTGCTGTTCATGGACGACCCCGAGACTCCCGGCTTGGTGCTGAACACGACCATGGGTGCCTCGACCATCATCAGACTGTCACCGGAAACCGGTATCGAGATCATCACCGTCGAGGGCCAGCCCATTCTCATCACCAGCGACTCCGACGTCACGATCAACTCCGAGGGTGCCGTCACCGTCAACGCCGCCGCAGTGGAGATCAACGGCGAGGGTGACGTGTCGATCAGTGCCGAAGGTGCTCTCGAGCTCACTGCGGGCGGCGCGATCGCCATCTCCGCAGCCTCGGTCAACATCGAGGCCGAGGCTGACGCCTCGGTCATCGCACCGGCAATCGACATCACTGGCGGCATCGTGAACCTGGGAGCCTGATCATGGGACTGACGGACTTCATCGGGCAGGGCGTCGACTACCCGATGCGCTTCGACGAGCAGGGGCGCCTCAGCCTGGTGGGTGGCACCCTCAACGTGGACCGGGCCATCGCCTTGATCATCGGCACTGCCTACGGCGAGCGCCCTATGCGGCCGGAATTCGGCTGCGGCATCCACGCCCTGATCTTCGAGACCCCCTCGCCGGAACTCTCCACTCAGATCCAGGCGCAGGTGACCGCCTCGCTCAAGCGCTGGGAACCCCGGATCGATGTCGTCTCGGTCGGCGTGAAGTTCGACAACGAGAACACCACCGCCAACATCCTGGTCACGTACCGACTCAAGGACACCTACGACGTCCGGAACCTCCTCGTACCCTTCTACCTCATTCCCAATGAGGATGAGCGACTGCCTCACCTGCCTCAACTGCCCCAGGAGAGCCCGTGACCCTTCCCACCCCGAATCTCGACGACCGGGCCTTCCAGGACTTCGTCGACGAGGGAAAGCGCCTACTTCAGCGTCGTGCACCCGAGTGGACCGACAACAACGTCGCCGACCCCGGCATCACGCTCATCGAGACCTTCGCCTACATGGTCGACCAGCTCGTCTTCCGGCTCAACCAGGTTCCTGACCTGCACTACATCAAGTTCCTCGAGCTGCTCGGCGAATCCCTTCGCCCCCCGTCGGCGGCCTACACGACCCTCGAGTTCACGATGACCGTTCCTCAGGCCGATGACGTGGTCATTCCCGAGGGAGTCGAGGTGTCCACGGCCCGACGCGGCACAAGCTCGCCGATCGTCTTCACCACGAACGAGCCGCTGATCATCTCGTCGGTGGACATCAAGTCGCTGCTGTCCCAGCCGAACGGCGGCGCATTCAGCGTCGTGGAACCGAGCCTGACAGGGGGCCCCGACCAGGCCGCCTTCTCGCCGAACCCCGCAGTCGGCGACGCATTCTTCATCGGGCTGACGAAGCCGGCAGCCGGCTGCATCGTCGAGTTCGCGGTGGACTCCCGGATCGACGGCATAGGCGTGGACCCCCTTCGCCCGCCGCGCGTGTTCGAGGCGTGGGACGGGCAGGCGTGGTACCAAGTCGAGCTGATCTCGGACACGACTGGCGGGCTCAACCGCCGAGGCGTCATTCGTCTGTTTATCGACGCCCATCAGCTCTCCAGCCTCAGCAGCATCGAGGCCGCCTGGATCCGCTGCCGCATCATCGAGGCCCAGGGAGACCAGCCCACCTACAAGGCGAGCCCGACGATTCACAGCATCACGGTGGCCACCATCGGCGGGCGGGTCAGCGCCTCCCACTGCCAGATCGTGATCAACGAGATGCCGGGCCGCACCAGCGGCACGCCCGGGGAGGCGATCCAGCTGAGCAGGTTCCCGCTCGTGTCGGAGCAATCGGAACTGACCATCGAGATCAGCAGTTCAGACGGGTGGCAGACCTGGCACCGAGTGGAGTCATTCGCCAACGAGAGCGCCGACGCGCGGGTTTTCACCCTCGACGCTGTCTCCGGTGTCCTGCGCTTCGGACCTCTGATCCGAATGGAGGACGGAAGCGCCAGAACGTACGGAGCCACTCCCGATGCCGGTGCGACAGTGCGCGTGCCTCGCTACCGTGCCGGTGGAGGAGTTCGGGGCAATCTCGATACGGGAGCCCTGCGCCTGATGCGCACCACCGTGCCCTTTGTCGCGCGCGTCACCAACATCGTTCCTGCCATCGGTGGAGTCGACGCGGAGGGCATCGAGGACCTCAAGGCGAGAGCAGCGCTGCTGGTGCGTGCTCGCGACCGCGCGGTGAGCACCGGCGACTTCGAGCTCCTCGTGCAACGCGCCGCACCGTCGATCGCACGCGCCAAGTGCCTGCCTGGCGCGGAGGTCGGCAGCCCGGGAACCGTGCTGGTGCTGGTCGTTCCCGACATTCCCGAAGGTCGCGTGCCCTTTGAGGTCCTGCGCCCCAGCCAGGAGGTCCTCGACAGCGTCAAGGCCTTCATCGACGAGCGGCGCCTGGTCGGGACGACGGTGCGCATCGAGCCGCCCCGGTACCTGGGCATGTCCATCGCGGCACGCATCGCACTCAGCCCCGGGGTGGCCGCACCCGATGTGTTCCGACGTGCGGACCTCGCGATCGCGAACTTCATCCATCCACTGCGCGGCGGGTACGACGGCAGCGGCTGGCCATTCGGCCGCGACATCTCCGTCGGTGACATCTACGGGGTGCTGCAGAAGGTGCCGGGGATCGCGTACCTCGAGGTGGTGCGGCTTATCCCGGTGGATGCCGTCACCGAGCAGCGCGCCGAGCCCACCGATCGCATCGTGCTCGAGGCACACGACCTGCTCTTCAGCTTCCCGAGCGACTTTCAGGTCGTGCAGCCGTGACGTCACCACCCGATGAGCCCCTGCCGGACGGGACACCACCCGAGTCCCCGACTCCTCCCGACGCACCCGCTGCCGACACGCCCCGTGCCGTCACCGGTTCCACCGACGCGCCCGCTGCCGACACGAGTACCAGTGGCGCCCCTTCCGCGGATGCCACGCCGTTCTACCTGACGACCTACAACGCGACCACCCTCGCGGGCACGGTGAAGTCCGACCGACGCATGATCCCCGGACTCCGGACGCCATTCCCGATGATCAACTACACGTCCTCGATGCTCATCGAGGACGTCGTAGCCCAGAAGATCTGCGCAAGCCTCGATGAGGTACTCGCCCCCATCATCTCCGTGCTCGACTGCTACGACTCCTACCTCGATGCACAGATCGCGCCGCTGGACTTCGTCCGCTACATGTGTACATGGATCCTGGTGAACCCCGAACTGGGATGGAATGAGTCCATCATCCGCAACGCGCTCGCTCACGCCATCACGTTCTACGGCAAGCGCGGGACGGCCGCGGGCGTGGAGGGCTTCTTCTCCACCGTCTTCGGCTTGACAGCGACCGTCGAGGAGTCCGGCTCCGTGACCACGAGTCGCGACTTCACCGATCCGTCGACCTGGCCCGCCGCGCCGCTGCCGAGCGTGACGATCACGGTTGAGGGCCTGGCGGGTCGGGACATCGACATCAACTTCGCCAAGCTGGTGCTGGATACCGCTGTCCCCGCACACGTGGACGCCAAGCTCGTCGAGGCCCCATGAAGTCCAACATCACCTGCACGCGCTGCGGCACCGTCACCACGTGGACTCCGTACTGCCCAGGCTGCGGCGCATATCTGGAGTTCGCCGGGGATCCGCCGTGGATGCCCGAGCCACGGATTCCAGACGATGACGCCGAAGGGGCCGGCTACCAGGCAGGGCCGGTCGACGACGACGCCACACCGACCGCCACTGCTGGCACAACCACCGCCGCTGCCAGCAGCACGACTCCGCCACCCCGGGCACCCGCCACCGCGCCTGCCACAGATGCCGTGCCCACCCCACCCGCGACAGGTGCCACCGGCCCGAACGCAGCACCCGTCACCGAGGAGCCCGACGGGAGCAGAACGCCTGACACGGCCGACACGTCGTCGGCACCTGCGCGCCCGCAGCGTCGCTTCGGCGGAGTCGATCCCTGGTGGCGCTTCTGGGATCGACCTGAGGACCACAGGGAATCGGCCGCGCCACCCGCACCGGCACCGGCCACACCCGAGGGCCCTCGCGAGGGCGACGAATCGGCGCCGTTCACCTATGTGGTCGTGGCGCCGGATGTTCCCGCCACAGTGTCCGCAGAATCCCCAGCTCGGCAGGAGGAGGCGCAGAAGCGCACCATCCCGGTCGGCCGTCCTGACGACCTCGGGGTCCCCGGCGGGATCCCGTGCCCGCAGTGCCGGTTTCGCAACTACGTCGACGCGTCCTACTGCGCCCGCTGCGGCTACGCGCTGCGCAGCGCCGTGCCTGAGACGTGGACGCCCTCGACAGTGCTCGCGCCGTCGGAGAAGCCCCCGCGCAGGACGGACTGGAGCTTCCTGCTTCTCGTGGGCCTGGGCATCCTCGTCATCGTCGCCATCTTCTTCGCACCTCCGGGCAAGCCGGTGCGCGAGACAATTGGCAACGGCATCAGGTCCTTCGCCTACTGGCTCGACCCGGACCTCGGCACACCCGCCACCGTCGACCAGGTGGAGGCGACGTCGACGGGATACGGAAATCCCGCCACCTCCATCGTCGGCGATGATCCACGCACATTCTGGGCCTCGGCCCCGAGCGCGTCGCTGGGCGCGGGCACGGCGATGACCTTCACGTTCACCCAGCCCACGATGATCGACCGAATGGTGATCCGCCCCGGCATCCAGAACGGCCAGTTCGCCGTTCGTGCGCTTGCGACGCCGGAGAACCTGACTCTGATCTTCGTAGCGCTGGACTCCGAGCCACCCGATCCGAGCGCAAGTCCCAGCGGCACGGAGAGTGCAGCCAGTGCGCCCGGAAGTCCATCCGAGGCCGGCTCAACGTCGCCCTCCCCCCGCGCGACCGAGAAGTCGCCATCGCCCAGCGCGACCAAGAAGTCACCGTCCCCCAACGCGACCGAGAAGTCGCCGTCCCCCAGCAGCACCGGGTCGCCATCGCCCAGCGGCACCGGGTCGCCATCGCCCACGCCGACCCCCACAGCGACGCCGAGCGTGCAGGCATCCCTGCCGATGATCGTCGAGCCCACCGACTGGACCACCGTCGTGACCTTCCCCGCGGTCTACACCGAGAAGGTCACGCTGCGCATCGACAGCGTCTTCCCCCCGGCCCTGCCCGACACGTACACGACGAACGGGGACGGCCAGGTGGCGATCACGGCCATCCAGTTCCTGCAGAAGTGGGACCTCGGACAGCTCTTCAGCTTCAGCTTCCGCCAAACTGCAACCCCCGTGCCCACGCCCACCCCATCGGGCTCTCCGAGCTCCTCCGAATCACCGAGCCCCCAGACCTCGACCGGTCCGTCCAGCTCCTCGGCACCGGCGAACTGATCCCCCTGCACTACGCGAACTCACAAACGGGCTCGAGCAGACGTCAGAGCACACCCTCGATGATGATCGCTGCTGCCGGCGCCGGAGTGCCACCTGCCGGATCCGTGGGTGCGGCCGGTGAGGTGGGTGCCGGTGTCGGCGTCGGGCTGGAGGACGAGCCCGAGGATGAATTCGACGAGCTGTCGCTCTTGGTGGCCCGGCAGAAGTTCTTGGTGTAGGCGGACGGAGTGGGCGAGGCCAGGCTGCGCATGCGGAAGCAGTACTTCACGCCTGCCTGCAGGCCGCTCACCTCCACGGCAGTGTCGCTGGCCCCCGGCGTTGGCGAGATGGTCGTCCAACCATCGAGCAGCTGACGCTGCAGCTCGAACCCGGTGACGGGCAACTGCGCATTGCAGGTCGCAGTGGGCGTCGAGCCCGATCCAGAATCGGGGCTTGGGCCGCCACCGAACGGAACAGCGGCGAGCCCGGATCTCTCCACGGCTGCGATCGATCGCGGCTCGCCTCTGGGCATGCGATCCCGCGGCTTGTCACGCAGTCTCGGCTTTGCGGGGCCCTTGTCCCTTCCCTTGGCCTGCGTCTTCGACTTCGGTGCCGGCTCCTTGTACTCGCTGGGAGGCAGCCAGGTGATGGCGATAGATGTCGTAGACAGGGCAGACGCCAGCGGGTCGTACGGAGGGCACGCGACATTCGGAACCGTGTCAGTCGCTCCAGAGGCTCCCGATGATCCATCACTGCCGGAGTCGCCGGACGATGAGGAACCTGACGACGTACCGGTGGCCGCGGGCACATCCACGCACTCCCGCGGGGTGTACAGGGAGCTGGCCTGTCCAGCCATCGCGATGATCCGGTAGCAGTTCTGCTGACCGGGCATGGTCTTTGTGACGATGTAGCGGGTCGTGCCGCTGGGCACGTCTGCAACGTGCGTGCAGTCGCCGCAGCTGGGTGACTCGATGTCGTTCTCGGCTCGCTCTGCATCGCCGACCGTCTGCCCCGTGGCTGCGGTC
>JBIIJX010000146.1:0-6544 GCA_044233495.1 Candidatus Nanopelagicales bacterium | reverse complement strand
ACGGGCCGACCGTCGCACCTCCGGAGTACCCGATGTACTTCCTGAACGTGCTCGCCGGCCCCGCCGAGGACCGCTCGATGGCCTTCTGCGACGACCCCTCGCACCACTGGATCCGTGAGAGCTGGGCCGATCAGGTGCCCGACCCACGACTGCCCATGACCACCGCGGCCGGACGCACCGGGCGCGGCTAGGAGAGGACACCTGAATGGAACGCATCGGCATCGCCGTACTCGGACTCGGCTGGATGGGGCAGGCCCACAGTCGATCGGCCCTGCGCATCCCGTCGCTGTTCCCCGACCGAGCGTTCATGCCCGAGCTCGTCGTGTGCGCCGACGTCGAGGAGAACCGGCGACACCGGGCGGTCGACGACTTCGGCTTCGCACGCGCGGTGGCGGACTGGCGTGAGGCGGTGGCCTCCGACGATGTCGATGCGGTGTGGGTCACCGCACCGAACATGCTCCACATTCCGATGATCGAGGCGGCCTGTGCGGCGGGCAAGGCCGTCTTCAGCGAGAAGCCGATCGGCGGCAGGCCGGACCAAGCCGTCACCGCATATCGCGCCGCGCAGGCGGCTGGCGTTGCGACGGGTGTTGGCTACAACTACCTATGGGCGCCGCTCGTGCTCCATGCCCGCGAGCTCATCGCCTCCGGGGAATTGGGTGAGATCACGCACTACCGCGGCCGCTTCCTGTCGATGTACGGCAGTGACGAGCTGGGTCTGCTGACGTGGCGCTTCCTCTTCGACCAGGCCGGCTACGGCGTGACGAGCGACATCCTCAGCCACTCCGTCTCGCTCGCGCAGTTCCTCGTCGGGCCGATAGCCGAAGTGGTGGGCATGCGCGAGACGACCATCAAGCAGCGCCCACTGCCGACTGGGGCCGCGAGCCACTACGGGCGGGGCCGTCCGGAGGATCCGAAGGGTGACGTCGAGAACGAGGACTTCGCATCGATGCTGTGCACCTTCGCCAATGGGGCGACGGGCACCTTCGAGGTGGGTCGCGCGATCGTCGGCCCGGAAAGCCAGAACGCCTTCGAGATCTACGGCACCAAGGGGGCACTGGCCTGGAACCTCGAGGAGCTCAACGAGTTGCGGTACTACCGGCTGAGCGCCGGCCCCAGCACCGGCTACACGACCATCTTCGGCGGCGACCGCTTCCCCTTCCACGGGGCATTCGTGCCGGGGCAGGCGAATGCCATCGGCTTCGAGGATCTCGTCGCCATCGAGGACTACTCGTTCATGCAGTCGCTGGCCACCGGCACGGCATTCTCGCCGGGCTTCCGGGAGGCGGTCGACATCGTCAGCGTCCAGCAGGCCCTGATCGACTCGTGGGAGTCGCGCACCTGGGAGCGGGTTCGTGACCTCGCCGGGGAGGCGTAGCGACATGAAGACCGTTCGACTCACGGCTGCCGACGCCATCGTTCGCTACCTGGTGGCGCAGAGCATCGAGATAGATGGGAAGGTCGAGTCACTGTTCCCGGCTGCCATCGGAATCTTCGGCCACGGCAACGTCGTCAGCCTCGGCCACGCCCTCGAGCGGCACCGCCGCCAGATGCCGGTGTACCGGGGGCAGAACGAGCAGGGGATGGGACTCGCGGCAGTCGCGTTCACCAAGCGCATGCGGCGTCAGCAGATCCTGCTGTGCACGTCGTCCGTCGGACCAGGTGCCACGAACATGGTCACTGCCGCCGGCGTGGCGATGTCCAATCGCCTGCCGGTGCTGTTCATCGCGGGCGATACCTTCACCGACCGGCTGCCCGATCCCGTCCTGCAGCAGGTGGAGCACTTCGGTGCGCCATCAATCACGGTCAACGACGCCTTCCGGCCCGTCGTGCGGTACTGGGATCGCATCACGCACCCGGCGCAGGTGATCACGTCTCTTCCCCAGGCGATCGGGGTCATGCTCGATCCCGCTGAGTGCGGCCCGGCGTTCATCGGTCTGCCCCAGGACACCGCGGCCGAGGCATACGACTATCCCGCGCGCTTCTTCGAGCCGACCGTCCACCGCATCGCGCGGCCACGTCCTGACACCAGGCAGGTCGCGGATGCTGCTGCGGCGTTGCGATCCGCGCAGCGTCCGGTGATCATCGCCGGCGGGGGAGTGCACTACTCGCGCGCCGAGGAGGATCTCTCCGCGTTCGCGGCTCGTCATGGCATCCCTGTGGTGGAGACGGTGGCCGGCAAGTCGAGCCTGCTGGCCTCCGATCCCGCCTACGCGGGCCCACTGGGAGTGACGGGCGCCGCCGCCGCGAATGAGGTGGTCGCCGAGGCAGACGTCGTCCTTGCCGTGGGTACACGGCTGGAGGACTTCACCACCGGCTCCTGGACCCTCTTCGACGAGGCTGCGACCATCCTCGGCCTCAATGCAGCACGCTTCGATGCGCAGAAGCACCTGTCACTGCCCGTCGTGGGCGACGCCGCTGCGGGACTCGCCGAGCTTTCCACTGCACTCGGGGACTGGCACACGTCGCCCTCGTGGCAGGACCGGGCGCGAGGACTGCGGGCGGACCTCGATTCCTTCGTGACCTCCCGCACGGCCGACGACGGCGAATGGCCGCCGAGCTATGCCCAGCTCGTGGGTGCTGTGCACGCCCAGGCCACGGATGACGACTACGTGCTCACGGCGGCTGGGGGGCTGCCCGGAGAGCTGAACATCAACTGGCTCAGCAAGGGCGTCGCGACCTTCGACTGCGAGTACGGATTCAGCTGCATGGGGTACGAGATCTCCGGGGCGTGGGGAGCGGCGCTGGCCCATGCGGCCAACGACGAGGGCCACGTGTTCGCAATGGTCGGTGACGGCTCCTACCTCATGCTGAACTCCGACATCTACTCCTCGGTGCTGTCCGGCCATCCCTTCACCCTCGTGGTCTGCGACAACGCCGGCTACGCCGTCATCGAGCGCCTCCAGCGGGGTCAGGGCGGCAACTCCTACAACAACATGCTCCGTGACTCCGTGGGAACCGGCGCTGACGCGCGCGTGGACTTCGCCGCACATGCCCGCGCCCTCGGCGCGGAGGTCTTCGCGCCGAACGACCTGGCCGCATTCGCCTCGGCGCTGGCGCAGGCTCGAAGCGTCCCGCGCACGACTGTCATCGTGGTGCCGGTGCGCGAGTCCGACTGGACGGAGGGCGGTGCCTTCTGGCAGGTGGGGGTGCCCGAGGTCAGCGACCTGGAGTCGGTGCGAGCGGCCCGGGCGTCCATGGATGCGGGACTGGTGCACCAGAGGAGAGGTGTCTGATGACCTCGGTGGTCCGGATCGGGATCGTCGGCGCCGGTCGCATCGGCGCCCTGCACGCCCAACTCCTCAGCAGCCGCGTGCCGGGAGCGCAGGTGGTGGCGGTGGCCGACGTCAACGCAGAGGCGGCCGAGCGCGTGGCCGCGTCCGTTGGCGCCAGGTCCGATGACGCGGCGGCCCTCATCGCATCGCCCGACGTCGACATCGTCGCGGTGTGCTCCAGCACCGACACGCACGTCGTTGTCGTGGAGCAGGCCGTCGCCGCAGGCAAGGCGGTGTTCTGCGAGAAGCCGCTGAGCCTTGACCTGGCGGCCGTCGAGCATGTCATCGATCTGGTCGAGGCGGCCGGCGTCCCCTTCATGATGGGTTTCAATCGACGATTCGACCCCGGTCACAGCAGTGTCCGCGATGCCGTTCTGTCAGGTGCCGTCGGGGAGCCGAACCTCGTGCGCATCACCAGCCGGGATCCTGCGCCGCCGCCCCTGGAGTACGTGAGGGTCAGCGGCGGCCTGTGGGTCGACATGATGATCCACGACTTCGACATGGCGACCTTCCTGGTCGACTCGCCAGTGCGCGAGGTGTACGCCGTCGGCGCTGTGCGCGTCGACCCCGCCATCGGCGATGCCGGAGATGTCGACACCGGGGTCGTCGTCCTCACGCACGACGACGGCACCATCACCACGATCGACAACAGCCGGCGGGCGACCTACGGGTACGACCAGCGGGTCGAGGTCCTCGGTTCTCTGGGCATGGCGACGTCAGGCAACCGTAATCTGCACGAGGGTGCGATCCACTCCCCGGCTGGAGTCGTCTCGCAGCCGCTGCAGAACTTCTTCCTCGACCGCTACCTGGACTCCTACGTCCTGGAGTGGCAGGCCTTCGTCGACTGCGTGCGGTCCGGGAGCCCATCGCCCGTCCCGGTCGCTACGGCGCGGACGTCCGTGGTGCTGGCCGAGGCGGCGGCCGAGTCGGCGCGAACGGGACAGCCCGTGCGCCTTGCCCGTGCGACAGGAGGCTGATCGCCATGACCGTCCACCCCGACGCACGTGCCCTCGCCCCCGATGTCGACCCGCCGCAGGCCCTGGCGTCCATCGTCGAGGCCGGCTTCGATGTCTCCTCGTTCACGCTCGCTGCGGGAGTGGAGTCCGGAGTGCTCGTCTATGACGGACGGGTGTGCTCGGGGCGCGAGGGGGAGCAGCGCGAGGAGCTCCGACGCGAGCTCGCGGCGGCGCTGGCGGACGGTCCCGGTGCCTTCGTGATCAGGGACGCCTTCGAGGACACTCGGGTGATCGACGATGCCACGGCGGTGTTCCTGTCGATCATCGACGACGAGCGCGACGCTGGAGGCGACAGGGGCGACCACTTCGGTGCACCCGGAGCGAACGCCCGGATCTGGAACGCCCAGCAGAAGCTCGCCATCACGGCACCGGACGTCTTCGCGGAGTACTTCGCCAATGACGCGATCGCAGTGGCGAGTGAGGCCTGGCTGGGTCCGGCCTACCAGATGACCTCGCAGGTGAACCTCATCTATCCCGGTGGTGTGGCGCAGGAGCCGCATTGCGACTACCACCTGGGCTTCCAGTCCGATGCCGGCGTCGCCTCGTATCCGGCTCACGTGCACCGGATGTCGGCGATGCTGACGCTCCAGGGAGCCGTGGCGCACTGCGACATGCCGGTGGTGAGCGGCACGACGATGCTGCTGCCGGGCTCGCAGCGGTTCTCCGGCGCCTACACCCACTATCGATCCACCGAGGTGCGGGCCGTCTTCGAGCAGCACAGGGTGCAACTGCCCCTGGCCAAGGGTGATCTCCTCTTCTTCAGTCCTGCGCTCATCCATGCCGCGGGCACCAACATGACGGCCGACGTTCAGCGCATGGCCAACCTGCTGCAGGTGTCGTCTGCCTTCGGTCGGGCCATGGAGGCGCTGGACCGTGGTGCCATGTGCGCGGCGGTGTACCCGTCGCTCCTTGCTGCAGCGGAGCGGGGCTGGTCCCCGCAGGAGGTATCCAACGTCATCGCCTCGTGCGCGGAGGGCTACCCGTTCCCGACCGACCTCGACCGTGACCAGCCGATCGGCGGCCTCGCACCGCAGAGCCAGGCCGACGTGCTCAGAGGATGCCTGGAATCCCAGGCCCCGGCTGAGGCGTTCGCCCGGGAACTGGCCCTATGGCAGGAGAAGAGATCGCCATGAGTCAAGATGAGCGCGCTGCCGCTCGAACCAGACCCCCTCGGCAGCCAGGACTACACCCGAAGGAATCCCGATGAGCACTCGCGTCACCCACTGGATCAACGGCCGTCTGTGGGACGGCACCGCAGAGCGGACAGGGGATGTCTACGACCCCGCCACCGGGAAGGTGACCAAGCAGGTCGACTTCGCCTCCCGCGCTCTGCTGGACGAGGCCGTGGCGGTGGCCAAGGCCGCATACCCCGCGTGGCGTGACGCCTCGCTCACGCGGCGCGCTCAGGTGCTGTTCAGCTTCCGCGAACTGCTGAACGCCAACAAGGAGAAGGTGGCTGCCCTCATCACCGAGGAGCACGGCAAGGTGCTGTCGGACGCCCTCGGCGAGGTGACCCGAGGCCTCGAAGTCGTCGAGTTCGCGTGTGGCATTCCGCACCTGATGAAGGGCGGATTCTCCGAGGGCGTGTCCACCGGGGTCGACGTCTACTCGATCCGCCAGCCGCTCGGCGTGGTGGGCATCATCTCTCCCTTCAACTTCCCGGCGATGGTCCCGATGTGGTTCTTCCCCATCGCGATCGCAGCCGGCAACACCGTCGTGGTCAAGCCGAGCGAGAAGGACCCCTCGGCGATCATGTACGTGGCCGAGCTGTGGAAGCAGGCGGGGCTGCCGGACGGCGTCTTCAACGTCGTGCATGGCGACAAGGAGGCGGTCGACGGGCTGCTGGAGAACAGGGACGTCAAGAGCATCTCGTTCGTCGGGTCGACCCCCATCGCCCAGTACATCTACGAGACGGGCACCCGCAACGGCAAGCGTGTCCAGGCACTCGGCGGTGCGAAGAACCACATGCTGGTGCTTCCGGACGCCGACCTCGACCTCGCTGCCGACCAGGCCGTCAATGCGGGCTTCGGCTCCGCGGGTGAGCGCTGCATGGCTATCTCGGTCGTCCTCGCGGTCGAGCCCATCGGCGACGAGCTGGTGGCCAAGATCGCCCAGCGGATGCCCTCTCTCAAGGTCGGCGACGGCCGCCGTGCCTGCGACATGGGGCCGCTGGTCACCGGTGTGCATCGAGACAAGGTCAGGTCGTACATCGATGCGGGCGAGGCTGCAGGCGCAACCGTCGTGGTCGACGGC
>JBIIJX010000144.1:0-6556 GCA_044233495.1 Candidatus Nanopelagicales bacterium | reverse complement strand
GCACTCATCCGCAATCCCGGGATGTGCCTGGCAGGGTGAGGGCGACTACGCCGATATCCGGTACGAGGTCTCGACGGGTGACGCGTCAGGAATCGCCAAGATCACCATCGATCGTCCTGCACGCCGAAACGCCTTCCGCCCGCAGACACTCTTCGAACTGCAGGATGCCTTCAACCGCGCGCGCGACGATGACGAGATCGGCGTGATCATCCTGACCGGCCAGGGCGATCTCGCCTTCTGCTCCGGTGGCGACCAGGCGATCCGCGGCGACGACGGATACATCGGCAACGATGACATCGCCCGCAAGGGGATCGGCCGGCTCAACGTGCTGGACCTGCAGGTCCAGATCCGGCGCACGCCCAAGCCCGTGATCGCGATGGTGGCCGGCTACGCGATCGGCGGCGGTCACGTGCTGCACGTCGTGTGCGACATGACGATCGCGGCCGACAATGCCCGCTTCGGCCAGACCGGCCCGCTGGTCGGCTCGTTCGACGGTGGCTACGGGTCCGGCCTGCTGGCGCGCACCATCGGCCAGAAGCGATCGCGCGAGGTCTGGTACCTGTGCGAGCAGTACGGGGCCGCGCAGGCCTTCGACTGGGGACTGGTCAACGAGGTGGTTCCGATCGAGGACCTCGAGATCGCGACAGTCGACATCGCCAGGCGCATGCTGCAGATGTCTCCGCTCGCCCTGCGCATGCTCAAGGCCTCCCACAATGCGGCTGACGACGGACTCGCGGGCGTTCAGCAGCTGGCGGGCGATGCGACGCTGCTGTTCTACATGACGGAAGAGGCGCAGCACGGTCGCGACGCCTACAAGAACAAGCAGCGGCCCGACTTCAGTCAGTTCCCCAAGCGTCCCTGATGGCCGAGCGGCCCACCCTGACGGAGCTGCTCGACTCCGCAGTTCCGTTCGCGCTTCCCCTGCAGCGACCGTTCCGCGGACTCCGGCTTCGCGAAGGGGTGCTGATCCAGGGTCCTTCCGGCTGGGGGGAGTTCGCTCCCTTCGACGACTACTCCGACCGTGCGGCGGCGCGATGGCTCGACAGCGCCATCGAGGCCGCGTTCGGGCAGTGGCCGACTCCCGTGCGCCAGTCGATCCCGGTCAACGCGATCCTCCCGGCAGTGTCAGCAGACGTCGCTGCTGACCTCACTCGAGCGGCTGTGCGTGACGGCGGGTGCTCGACGATCAAGGTGAAGGTCGGGTCCGCCAGCCTCGCCGATGACGAGGCGCGCGTGGCAGCGGTGCGACGAGTGCTCACCGAGCTCCTCGGTCCCGGCGGCGGGTCGATCCGCATCGACGCCAACGGCGCGTGGGACGTCGAGCATGGACGGCAGGCCCTGACCTGCCTCGCGCCCTTCGACATCGAGTACGTGGAGCAGCCGTGCCGCACGCGCGAGGAGATGGTGCGGTTGCGCCCCCTCGTCGACGTGCGCTTCGCCGTCGACGAGCTGATCCGCTGGTCCGACGAGCCCGTGACCTCCGTGCGGGACATCGCCGATGTCGCGGTGCTGAAGCCCGCGACCCTGGGCGGTGCAGCGGCGGCACTGCGCCTCGCGGATCGGCTCGACGTCCCGGTGGTCGTCAGCGGGTCGCTCGACTCCTCGGTCGGTGTGTGCACGTCCATCGCCGCCGCTGCCGCCCTCCCGGACCTGCCATTCGCCTGCGGCCTCGGCACGGGCGTCCTCCTCGCCGACGATGTCGGTGGTCCCGTACTGCCCGTCGAGGGCACCGTGCTGCAGGGACGGATCGCACCGGACGAGTCGGCGCTGGAGCGCGCTCGCTCGCGGGTCGACGCTGAGCGCGCCGAGTACTGGCACCGGAGGCTGACGTCGGCCTGGGCCGTGAAAGGGTGATTGGCGTGAATCCGTCCACGGCCGAGGCGATCGTCCTCGTTGACGAGCTCCTGCGATGCGGGGTGACCGATGCAGTGCTGGCACCTGGCTCGCGGTCCACGCCGCTCGCACTGGCGCTCGCCACCGCGGAGGCTCGAGGCGACCTCGTGCTGCACGTCCGCCTCGACGAGCGCTCAGCGGGCTACACGGCCCTGGGTATCGGGAAGGTGACCGGCGTTCCCGCGGTCGTCCTCACGACGTCGGGTACGGCGGCGGTGAACCTGCACCCGTCGATCGTCGAGGCTGACGAGTCCGGGGTGCCCATGCTCGTCATCACGGCCGATCGCCCGCCGCGGCTTCGTGACGTCGGCGCCAACCAGACCATCAGGCAGACGACGACCTTCGGCTCCGACGTCCGCATCGGTATCGACATGGCACCTGCGGTCCGCGAGCCCGGGCAGGTCAAGTACTGGCGGTCGACGGTGGCACGTGCGGTCGCGATGGCCACGGACGCATTGCGCCCCGGTCCGGTCCACCTCAACGTGCCCTTCGACGATCCCCTTGTGCCCGACGACGACCTCGAGTGGCCGGAGGATCTCGACGGCAGGCCCGAAGGCCGCCCATGGACGGCCGACGCACGACTGGTCGCTGGCATGAGCACGCCCCTTGACGACGTCCTTGGCGCACTCCTCGACGATGTCGTGGTTCCCGCCCGTGGCGTGATCGTCCTGGGCGACCATCAGGACACCGATGCGGTCGCCTTGGTCGACGATCTCGCCGATGCGCTCGGCTGGCCGGTGATCTCCGAGCCGAGCGGCAATGGCGCCGGGTGCAGCACCGCGCTGAGCCACGCGACCCTGTTGCTGGAAGACGACCCGTTCGCCGAGATGCACATTCCTGATCTCGTGCTCACGGTCGGCCGTGTGGGGCTCAACCGCTCCGTCCTGCGCATGGTGAGCCGTGCCGGGCTGCATCTCGCGGTGGACAGCAGGCCGATGTGGAGCGATCCCACCCGGTCGGCAGACCTCGTCGTCGCGTCGGTTCCGCTTCCGCCGGTCGAGGCGGAAGTCGACGAGGAGTGGCTGCAGTCGTGGCAGCGTGCGGACGTGCTCGCCGCCGCTGCCGTGGAGACCGCACTGTTCTCCGCGGCCGAGGCGCTCACGGGCATGCACGTGGCCCGCGTCGTCGCGACGCAGGTGCCGGACGGCGGCCTGCTGTTCGTCGGTCCGTCGTGGCCCGTTCGGCACGTCGGCTCGTTCGCCGCGAACACCGTCCAGGAAGCGGCGGTGCTCGGCAACCGGGGCACGTCGGGCATCGACGGATGCGTCTCGACGAGTTGGGGTGCGGCTGCCGCCCTGCAGCGGAACGGCGGTGCGGGTGCGATCGCGCTGATGGGCGATCAGACGTTCCTGTACGACGCCAACGGGCTGCTGGTGCCGGCCGAGGAGGAGCGACCGGACCTCGTCTACGTCGTCTCGGACAACGATGGCGGAGGCATCTTCTCGACGCTGGAGCAGGGGCATGCGGTGGAGTCATCGATGTTCGAGCGGGTCTTCGGCAATCCCCTCGGTGTCGACATCACCGCGGTGGCGGGTGCTCTGGGTGTTCCGGCCGTGGTCGTCGACACCGTCCCTGCTCTCCAGGACGCTCTGGAGGACGCCCTCGGCCTCGGCGGCGTGCGGATCGTCGTAGCCCGCACGGTGGATCGTGCGCAGGAGGCCGAGATCCTCGCCGAGGTGCAGCGCGCGGTGAGCTCTGCCCTCGAGTCGGGCTGACTCGATCCGAGGCGGTACAGGCGAACGGGGTGCAGGGGCCGGTCTGCGAGTGCGAGGCCCAGTCGCCTGTTCCGCGGGAGAAACGGGTCAGTCGACAGAGGAGCGGATCGGCAGGAACTTCGCGCGGGACTCCGCGAGCTCGTCCTCCGGATCGGAACCGGCGACGATGCCGCAGCCGGCGAATGCCCTGATCCGACGCTCCTCGACATCGATCTCCGCGCAGCGCAGTGCGATGCCGAACTCACCGTCGCCGTGACGGTCAAACCAGCCGACCGGCCCTGCATAGCGGCCGCGGTCCATGCCCTCGAGGTCGCGGATGAGAGTGAAGGCCCGCTCCGTGGGTGTTCCGCAGACGGCAGCCGTCGGATGCAGTGAGGCCGCGAGGGCGAGCACCGTGGACGAGTCCGCCAGTCGGCCCGTGACGTCCGTCGCGAGGTGCTTGACGTTGGCGAGTGGAAGAACGCGAGGCCGCTCGGGCACGTCGAGGTCGGTGCAGTGGGCAGCGAGGGCCTTGGCGACTGAGCGGACGGCGTATTCGTGCTCCATGGTGTCCTTGTCGCTCGACAGCAGCGCCTGGGCCAGCCCCTCGTCGTCATGGCCGCTGCGGCGGCGCACGGTGCCGGCGAGGACGCGACTGGTCACCAGGTCACCGGTCCGTCGCACGAGGAGTTCGGGCGTGGCTCCGATGAGGTTGTCGACGCAGAAGGTCCAGGTGGACGGGTAGTCCTCGGCTAGGCGCATCAGGATGTGGCGCGGATCGAGCTCCCCGCTGACCTCGCCGACGATGTCGCGCGCGAGCACGACCTTGTCCAGCTCACCTGCACCGATGCGGCGTACGGCCTCCGCGACGCTTGCCGCCCAGTCCTCGGCCGAGCGGCTGCCCACGACCCACTCGACTCCATCGGGTGACGCCGGGACGGAGGCCGGGGGCAGCGCCTTGAGCGCACCCGGGTCGTCGCCGACTGTGGTCATCCACGCCTGACCGGATCGTCGGCCGACGATGACACGGGGGAGGATGACGATCGAGGTCGACGTCTCGTCATCGAAGGAGAAGGAGCCGAACGCCACCGGCCCCGTTCCCGGTGCGCTCACGGTGTCGTCGACGTCGAACGATGCGCAGAGGTTGGACCACCAGCGCTGTGTGCGACTGAAACGCTCTGGACCGCGGACCTCCAGGCGCGCGGCGACACCCCAGCCGATGAGCCCCTCGCCGTTCCGCACCCAGACGACGGGGTCGTGCAGCGGGAGCCTGGAGAGCAGGTTCTCGGGATCGACGATTGGCCGGGTGGTCACTCGCAGTCGCTGGGCACCGGACTGGGTCGGTAGCTCTGCAGCGACGTGGGGCGATGGTGCCGGGGTCGTCACGTCCTCAGCGTAGGGGCAGTGTCATGAGGTGGCATGTCCAGCAAGATGGTTGGATTCACACGTGCCCCGTGCAGACCTGGACAAGGCCCCAGAGGACGTCGCCGCCATGTTCGACGACGTAGCCGAGCGCTACGACATGACCAACGATGTGCTCTCCCTGGGTCAGACCCGCCGTTGGCGCAGTGCCGTGGTCGAGGCTGTCGATCCGCAGCCGGGCGAACGAGTGCTCGACCTCGCGGCGGGCACGGGTACCTCGAGTGTGCCGTTCGCGAAGGCCGGCGCACGCGTCGTCGCGGTCGACTTCTCCCTCGGGATGCTCGAGGTGGGCAGGCGGCGTCACCCCGGTGTGCCCTTCGTCGCAGGCGACGGCATGGGGCTGCCCTTCGCCGATGGGGTGTTCGACGCCGCGACGATCTCGTTCGGCCTGCGCAACATCCACGACCGCATGGTCGGCCTGGCCGAGCTGCGTCGGGTGGTGAAGCCCGGAGGACGCCTGGTCGTGTGCGAGTTCTCCCACCCCACGTTCGGCCCCTTCCGGACGGTGTACACCGAGTACCTGATGAAGGCTCTGCCGGCGATCGCGGAGCGGACCTCGTCGAATCCGGAGGCCTACGTCTACCTCGCCGAATCCATCCGCGCGTGGCCGGACCAGCGGGGCCTCGCGCTCGACATGGAGGCCGCCGGCTGGACGCGGGTGCAGTGGCGAAACCTGAGCGGCGGAATAGTGGCGCTGCACCGCGCCTGGCGCGGCGACTGACCCCGGTATCGGGCAGACGCCGGGTGAAAGCGATGACAGCCGCCCACTATGCTGTGCTCGGTCGTGAACCAATTCACAAGTGCGCAATTCGTGAGGAGATCCGGGCGTGAACGTCTACATCCCGATCCTCGTCCTCGGCCTTCTCGCCTTCGGTTTCGCAGTGTTCTCCGTGACGGTCGCTACCTTCACCGGACCCAAGCGCTACAACCGGGCCAAGTACGACGCGTACGAGTGCGGCGTCGAGCCCACTCCGCAGCCCATCGGGGGTGGGCGATTCCCGGTGAAGTACTACCTCACCGCCATGCTCTTCATCGTGTTCGACATCGAGATCGTGTTCCTCTATCCGTGGGCCGTCGCCTTCGACCAGCTGGCGCTGTTCGGCCTCATCGAGATGTTCCTCTTCATCATCACCGTCCTCGTCGTTTACGCCTACGTCTGGCGTCGTCGCGGACTCGAGTGGGACTAGGGAGCCAGTCATGGGCCTTGAAGAATCCCTGCCGTCGGGACTCCTCCTCACGACCGTGGAGAAGTTCGCCGGGTACGCCCGCAAGGGGTCGCTGTGGCCGGCGACTTTCGGCCTCGCCTGCTGCGCCATCGAGATGATGGCGGCCGGAGGGCCGCGCTTCGACATCGCCCGCTACGGCATGGAGGTGTTCCGCGCCTCTCCGCGGCAGGCCGACCTGATGATCGTCGCCGGTCGCGTGAGCCAGAAGATGGCGCCGGTCGTGCGACAGATCTATGACCAGATGCCCAATCCGAAGTGGGTCATCGCCATGGGGGTCTGTGCCTCGAGCGGCGGCATGTTCAACAACTACGCCATCGTGCA
>JBIIJX010000143.1:0-6558 GCA_044233495.1 Candidatus Nanopelagicales bacterium | reverse complement strand
ATGCGGTGGCCGGTGTGGTCAGCCGGGCCGTCGCCGAGGCGATGGCGACTGGTGCGCGCCATCGGGTCGGCGCGGATGTGGGAGTCTCCACGACGGGCGTGGCAGGACCAGACCCGCACGCCGGAGAGCCGGTGGGTTCGGTGTGGATCGCCGTCGCCACTCCCGATGACGTGGTCAGTGAGCATCTGACGCTGACGGGCAGCCGGGACGCCATCCGCGCGTCGACCGTGCAGGCGGTCCTGGAGCTGCTGGTCCGGGTGCTCGGCCGATCCGGGGAATAGTCGGGACCGGAGCCGTGTTGTCGTCTGAGCCGAGCCGTCGCGCAGGTCCGCGGGGGCCGAGGTAATCTACTGAGACGGCATTGCGGCGGAGGGAGGAAGCATGATCGTCCTGCGTCAGGTCATCGGTGACGAACTGCGTCGGCGCCGCCAGGACCAGGGACGTACCTTGCGCGACGTCTCCGGGGCCGCTGCGGTCTCCCTGGGTTACCTCTCCGAGGTCGAGCGGGGCCAGAAGGAGGCCTCGAGCGAGCTCCTCGCAGCCATCTGCGACGCTCTCGAGGTGTCGCTGTCCGACGTCCTGGCTTCGGTGAGCTCACATGTCGCCGAGGCGGAGTCGGCACCTCGCGAATTCTCCGTCGTCTAGGCCTCGAGCGGCCGCTGGCAGTCGGGACACCAGTAGGTCCAGCGCTTGCGTCCGGCCGGGCCCTCCTCCTTCGCAACGATCCTCGCACCGCATCGCAGGCAGGGTTGACGCCTCCGGCCGTGCACGAAGTGCGGGCGCCGGTCGTCACCGGTGGTCGCCTGTGATGCTCGCGGCGCGTTGCGGGTGATGAGCGTCCGTGCGGTCACTACCACTGCTGCCAGGTCGGGAACGCTCGATACCGGAGTGAACGGGTCCACGCCTTCCAGGAAGAGCGACTCGCAGACGTAGATATTGCCCAGGCCGGCGAGGTTCGTCTGGTCACGAAGCGCGTCCACGACCTTGACTCGGCCGTCGCGGTTGAGCCGGTTCAGGGCCTCGTCGAGGTCCCAGTCCGCCCCGAGGACATCAGGGCCGAGGTGCTGCAGACGCTGTCCCTCCTCGCTGGTGCGCCAGAGGTCGAGCTCGCCGAGTCGATAGCCGATCGCGGTGCGTTCGACCGTGCCCAGGATGGCCCGGACGGTGTGCATCGGGCCACCGCGCCATCGTTGATCCGGCAGGTACAGGTGCCAGGAACCCTCCATCCGCAGGTGGCTGTGCAGCGTGCGTCCGTCGTCGGTGCGCATGAGCAGGTGCTTGCCACGACTGGCGACCTCGGTCACCGTGCGCCCGGTGAGGTCCACTGTCGCGAGAGCGGGGACTCGGAGGTCGGCTTGAGTGAGTCGCTGCCCGGCGAGGGCCTCGTGAAGCCGGCGCGCCGCCAGCCAGACGGTGTCTCCCTCGGGCATGTCAGGGCACCGTCCGGGTGCGGGCCGCCCGACCGTTGCCGGCCTGTGCGGATGGAGTGCGCTCGCTCGGGACAGGGGCGCGCATGCCGCGGGGTGTCGGCAGGAACCCGGCTGCCGCCAGTCGGGTGCGCTGGCTGTCGTCGAGCGGAGTCCCGTCGACGCGGTCTACTACGAACCGGTCGCGACCGAGCCGCGGCGCGTGGATTCCGAGTGCATGCAGGGCCAGGGGCAGTACGTCGGGATCCTCGCCTGCCCAGGTGAGCAGCGAGCGTCCACCCTTCTCGAGGAAGAGAACGAGGGCGCCGTCGACGAGGACGACCAGTGCACCGGGCTTGCGACCGGGTCGGTGGCGGCCGCTCTCAGAGGCGGGCCATGGCAGTGCGGCTCCGTACGCGTTCGCGGGGTCGGTCGCGGCGAGCACGTGGACGACGGGCTCGGTTCGGGGCCGCACCGCCGCTGCGCGCAGCCGGTCGACGGCAGTCGGCACGGTGAACTGGGCTGCGCCCAGACCTTCAACGGCGTACATCCGCTGGCAGCGCCCGGCATCCTCCAAAGCGGTCAGCACCCGGTACGTCCGTGCGAATCCGCCCGGCACGCGCTCGGCAGCCACGGACCCGCGTGTGACGATGCCGTAGCGGTCGAGGAGGGCCTGGGCCTGGGCCGCCCCGGCCGATGTGGGGTCGACGGCGGGGGGCAGGGCCGACCACCGGCCCGCCCCGGCAGGAGGCCCGGACCGCTGAGGGAGGTGGGGTCGTCGTGTCGAGCGTCGGGGGGCGCTCGTCCGGGCACCGGACACGCGCGCCCGCAGGCAGGCCCAGCCGTCGTTGGTGATGTGGCCGGCCCATACGAGTTCCCACAGGGCATCGAGAAGTGCACCATCGGAGGGGAGGAGGGCACCCGAGGCTCCGACCCCCGCGCGATCGGCCACGTCTCGGAAGAACAGGGCGCCGGCGTCGAGGAGGACGTCCAGCACACGGCGGGCCGCATCGCTGATGGTGTCGGAGGCCGGGGGCAGCAGGTCGGGCACGCGGTCGGCGGGTGCCAGGCACACGAGTCCGTCGCCACCCGCGAGGGGCGCATGCCCCCACCATCGGATGTCGCCGTTGGCGAGCAGGATGTCGATGCTGTGGCCGGCGGCGCCGTCGACCCGGTCGATGAGAGCCGACGTAAGCCACTCGCTCGCGGGCAACGCTAGGCCCGCCAGCTGATCGATGACGTCGAAGCAGGCGTCGGCCCCTGCGCGCGCCGGACGCCTGCCCACTGGCGCGACGGACTGCCACTGGGGCAGGAACTCGGCGAACGCCTCGGGTGCCACCGGCTCCGCCTGGTGGCGAAGCCGCGCGATCGAGCGGCGACGCACGCGCCGCAGGACGTCGGGGTCGCAGTACTCGATCTGAGTGGGTGATCCTCCGGCACCGACGGGCCGGAACTCGCCGCGGGCCAGGCGTCCGCGCTGGTGCAGTTGATCGACAGTCGCGCGGACGACACCGGGTGGCAACCCGATGGCTGTGGAGGCGTCGTCGACGGTGAAGGGGCCGTGCGTACGTGCGTAGCGGCTGACCAGATCACCCACCGGATCAGGTCCGGGGTCCAGATGGGCGGCCGGGATCCCGGGGGGCAGGACGATGCCGAGCGCGTCGCGCAGTCGACCGGCGTCCTCGACGGCGGCGGTCACGCTGGCGCCGGCGATGCGTGCCGGGAACGCGCGCCGCTGGTCGATGAGTTCGCTCAGCCAGGCGGGATCGACGCCGCAGGCGCGGGCCTCGGCGTCGCTCAGGGGGCCCAGAACGCGGAGCAGGTCTGCGGCATCCTCACGATGGCGCGCGCGGGATCGCTCGTCGCGGCGCTGTACCTCGGCTTCGACCTCTGCGAGGGCATCGGCGTCCAGCAGGTCGCGAAGCTCCGGTGAGCCGAGAAGTTCAGCGAGCAGGACCGGATCGACCGTCAGGGCGCGTGCCCGCCGCTCCGCCAGTGGCGCGTCGCCCTCGTACAGGAAGGCGGCGACGTACGAGTACAGGAGTGACTGTGCGAACGGTGACGGGGTGTCGGTGACGATGTCGTGAACGCGAATGCTTCCGTCGTGGAGCTGCTCGAGCACGTGGCGCAGTGCCGGCACGTCGTACACGTCCTGCAGGCACTCGCGAACGGTCTCGAGCACGATCGGGAACGAGGCATGCTGCGCGGCCACGTCGAGCAGGTGCGCCGAGCGCTGGCGCTGCTGCCACAGCGGTGTTCGTCGGCCCGGTCGTCGGCGGGGCAGGAGCAGCGCACGCGCGGCACACTCGCGGAACCGCGAGGCGAACAGCGCCGAGCCGCCGATCAGGTCGGTTATCTGCCGGTCGAGATCGGCCGGCTCCGTCGCGAGGAGGCTTGGGATGTCCCAGTCCCCGCCGTCGTCGTCGGTGTCGGGAAGGCGCAGCACGATGCCGTCGTCAGCATGCATCACCTGCGGGTCGAGCCCGGTGGCCTCCTGCAGGCGCGCGCCCAGCAGGAGTGCCCACGGTGCGTGCACGGGTGACCCGAGGGGCGAGTGGATCACGATGCGCCAGTCGCCGAGCTCGTCGCGAAACCGCTCGACGACGATGTCGGTGTCACTCGGCACGACCGAGGTGGCCGAGCGCTGCTCGCTCAAGTAGGCGAGCAGGTTGGTGCGCGCCCGGTCGTCCAGGCCGCTCAGGGCGAGTGCAGCGTCAGCGTCGGCGTCGACGGCTCTGATGAACGCACCAACGGCTCGACCGAGCTCCGCCGGTCGACCAAGGCTGTCGCCGTGCCAGAACGGCAGGCGGCCGGGTTCGCCCGGTGCCGGCGTGACGAGCACGCGATCGTGCGTGATCTCCTCGATCCGCCACGACGACGCCCCGAGTGCGATGACGTCGCCGACGCGCGACTCGTAGACCATCTCCTCGTCGAGCTCGCCGACTCTGGTACCCCCCTTGGCAGGGTCGCCTCCCACCAGGAAGACACCGAACAGGCCCCGGTCGGGAATGGTCCCGCCGCTGGTGACGGCAAGCCGCTGGGCGCCCGGACGGGCGCGCAGCTGGTCGGACTCGCGATCCCACACCATTCGGGGGCGCAGCTCCGCGAACTCGTCCGACGGGTAGCGGCCGGACAGCATGTCGAGCACCGACTCGAACACCGTCTCGCTCAGCGTGGCGAAGGCGGCCGAGCGTCGCACGAGGTCGAGCAGCTCGGTGGTGGACCAGTTGTCCATGGCGACCATGGCGACGATCTGCTGCGCCAGCACGTCAAGGGGGTTCGTGGGGATGCGCGACGACTCGAGGAGTCCCTGCTTCATGCGCGAGGTCACCACCGCGGCTGTCACGAGGTCGCCGCGGAACTTGGGGAACACGATGCCCCGGCTCACCGCGCCGACCTGGTGACCGGCGCGACCGACGCGCTGGAGCCCGCTCGCCACGCTGGGCGGAGTCTCGACCTGCACGACGAGGTCGATGGCGCCCATGTCGATGCCCAGCTCCAGGCTGCTCGTCGCGACCACGGCTGGCAGTCGGCCGGCCTTGAGGTCGTCCTCAATGAGTGACCGTTGCTCCTTGCTCACGGAGCCGTGGTGCGCGCGCGCCAGGGGGCTGACGTCCGAGGGCGTCGTGATGCCCGCAGCCCGCTCGACGGAGATGTCGTTGATGCGCGCGGTGAGGCGCTCAGCGAGACGTCGGCTGTTGACGAAGACCAGTGTCGACTCGTGCTGCTCGACGAGGTCGACGAGATCCTCCTCGATGTGCGGCCACAGCGAAGTGCGCGGCGTCGATGCGGCAGCGCTGCCCGTGTGCACTGTCTCAGTGCCCAGCGCCGACATGTCGTCGACAGGTACCCGGACCTGCAGGTCCCACTCCTTGCGATGGGCCGGGGCGATGATCGTGGCCGGCCGGGAGGGGCGCAGCCAGGTGGCGACGGTCTCCGGCGGGTTCACGGTCGCCGAGAGCCCGATGCGCTGCGCCGGACTGTCCAGGAGGTGGTCGAGTCGCTCGAGCGAGACAGCCAGGTGTGCCCCGCGCTTGGAACCGGCGAGCACGTGCACCTCGTCGACGATCACGGTGTTCACGCCCCGCAGGCATTCGCGCCCCTGCGCGGTGAGCAGCAGATAGAGCGACTCCGGAGTCGTGATCAGGATGTCGGGAGGTCGGCGCGCCATGCGCGAGCGCTCCGCCTGCGGGGTGTCGCCCGTGCGGATGCCCACGGTCAGGTCGGGCGGCTCGACACCCAGCCTGAGGGCCTCGTTCGCCATGCCGGCGAGCGGGCTGCGCAGGTTTCGCTCGACGTCGACGGCGAGCGCCTTGAGCGGCGAGACGTAGAGCACCCGGCACCGGTGTGCAGGATCGGCGGGAGGGGGCTCGGCCGCGAGCCGGTCGAGGGCATGCAGGAACGCGGCGAGGGTCTTGCCGCTGCCTGTCGGGGCGATGACGACGGTGTCGTCCCCTCGCGCAATGGCCGCCCACGCACCCGCCTGGGCGGGAGTCGGCTCGGCGAACGCCGACTCGAACCAGCCGGCGGCCAGGGGTCCGAGCAGGGCGCGCACGTCGGTGGTCACCCCGTGATTGTGCTGGATGGGGCAGACTGCCGCCGTGCGGCTGACGGACTTCTGGGAGCGGATGGATGAGGTGTTCGGCACCTCATACGCCCGGTCGTGGGCCCACGACGTCGTGCTTCCGCCGCTGGGCTGCACGGTGGATCAGGCGATCGCCTCCGGCATCGACACCAAGGAGGTCTGGCGCGCGGTCTGCGCCACCGTCGAGGTTCCGGGAACCCTCGCGTGAGGTCGCAGGGAGGCGACCTCCGCTTCGTCACCGTCGTCACCTACGGGCGCACGGGCAGCACAGTCCTGCAGGCGGCCCTCAACGCACTGCCGGGCGTCGTCGTGCGCGGCGAGAACTACGGAGCGCTGCGCGGCTTGCACGACTACGTGCAGGCGATCGCCGAGACAGCCGATCGCCACCATGCCGGCCGGCCGACGCATCCGTGGTTCGGTTCGGCCCGGCTGGACCCCGACGGCGTGCTGCGAAGCCTGCGTGACCACGTCGTCGACCTGCTGCTCCGGCCCCCGCGCGGGACGCAGTGGGTGGGCTTCAAGGAAGTGCGCTACGAGCCGGGCCACTTCGCCGACTACGACCTGCTG
>JBIIJX010000293.1:0-2503 GCA_044233495.1 Candidatus Nanopelagicales bacterium | reverse complement strand
TGACGGAACGGCCCGGTGGCCGGCGCCGGATGTCGTGGGGCACGGTGTGGCACATGTCCCGTGCCGGCCGACCTCCGGTCATCTAACGGAGTCGTGCGCGCACACGACTTCGTGAATAGGGCAAGCCCCTGACGACGGGGGAGACATCAGGGGCCTGCCTCATCAGACTAGACCAAGTCGGGCGTGAAACCGTGTCGAAAGCGGTGAACTAGGACGCGCAGAAATTCTCGTCGCCGGTGTTCACCTGGGCCGTGTAGTCCTGGGTGATCTCCAGGATCTTCACCGGCTTCACCTCGGTGAAGTCACTGCCGACGATGACCGTGAGGACACCCCCGTACTTGCGCCGAGACTCCAGGACGTCGGTGTCCATGGCGGCGGCGACCGTCTTGGCCGACTGGTCCCAGCGTGGGTCGTACACCACGGTCGTCCGGGCGTAGTCGGTGGTGTCGGCATCTGCCACGTCACGTACGACGAAACCCTGCTTGCGCAGCTGCCTTGCGACCTGCCGGGCGAGCTTGGGGCTCGTCGTGCCGTTGAGGACGTCGACCTGGATGTCCTCGGGAGCGGTCTTCAGCAGCGGGGCGGCCTCGCCATCGGGGGCGCTGCCCTTGGGTGGCCACGGGGTGTCGTTCTTCATGGCCTGCCAGATGGGCGCCGCCTTCTTGGCGTTGACCCGCACCGTCGCGCCGTCGCCGTTGGAAATCCAGGGCACGGTCGTGAACGTGACGTTCGACGGCTTGAGGTCCTTCAGGCTGAGGGCAAGGTCCTTGAGGTTGTTGATGTCGGCGAGTTGCGGATCGGCGGTCAGTGACTCAGTGGAGGCATCGAGCACGCCCAGCAGGGAAGCTGGGTTGAGGAGGGTGCCACTCGAGAGCACCGTGCGCATCAGCGAGGACAGGAAGGCCTGCTGGCGCCGGATGCGCGAGGTGTCCGAGCCGTCGCCGAGCGTCTTGCGGGCGCGGACGAAGGCGAGGGCCTCCTCGCCCTGGACGACGTGCTTGCCCTTGTCGAGCTGCAGACCGCTCAGCGGATCGTCGACCGCCTGGCTGAGGCAGATCTCGACGCCTCCCACGGCATCGACGATCCGCTTGAATCCGCGGAAGTCGACCATCATGAAGTTCGAGATGTCGAGTCCGGAGATCTCCTCCACGGCCTTCACCGTGCACCCGGGTCCGCCGACGTCCATGGCCTCGTTGAAGCGGCCCGTGCCGCCGCCGACCATCTTGCCCTTCACCTTGCACCGGGGGAGCGTGATGGTGGTGTCGCGGGGGATGCTCACCCCGATGGCGGACTTACGGTCGCCGCTGATGTGCATGACGATCGTGGTGTCGGAGCGCTCCCCTGTGATCCTGGAGGAGTCGCCGTAGCGTCCGTTCCCCTTGCCGGAGCGGGTGTCGCTTCCCATCAGCACGACGGTCAGGGGCTCGTAGGACCCGGTCTCCTCGTCGACGACGTTCAGTGGTGCGGAGCTCGGCGCGGTGTCGACGTTCTCGCTGATGTCGACTGCGGTGATGTTGCCCTGCAGCTGGCCCATGAGCACGGTGACTCCGGCGCCGACCACGGTCAGCACGAGCACGGCGACGGAGACGATCGCCAGAAGCACCCGACCTACGCGACGGCCGGTGCCAGCGCTGCTCATGGTGGCTTACTCCTCGCGGGTGCGTCGGGGCTATCGGCGGGATCGGACGGCCGTGCGCGGCCGCTGCGTCATGGTAGGCGCAGCGTCGTGCGCTCGGCGTGAGACGCACGCTGCGTGGCGACCGTTCCGGGGAGCAACGGGTGCGATCTGTGGCATTTAGAGTGATTGTTGTGTCACAAGGGGCGTGTGATGCATGCTGAGGGAACCCTGCTGTGGCACCGTGGGAGCGTCGCTCGCCCGTGCTGGTGGCGCGACCCGCACGCCTTCCCCGAGGAGAGCCCCGTGATCGTCCGCCGGACCTGGACCCAGGCGCTGGCCGCCTGCCTGGTCGCGTGCCTGGCCGTCGGGATGGTCACCGGGGCGGGGGCGCCCCAGGTGCGCGCCGAGGAGGCCGCCCCGGCTCAGTTCACCCTCGTCGGGGCCGGCTGGGGCCACGGCGTGGGCATGTCGCAGTGGGGGGCCTTCGGGATGGCGCGGGCCGGCTACGACGCGGCCGCCATCGTCAGCCACTACTACCAGGGCACCCAGGTCGTTCCCGCCCAGGACGACATGGACATCCGGGTCAACCTGCTGTTCCAGGTACCTCGATCGGTCATGCGCAGCGAGACCCTCGATCCGACGGGCGGGGGAATCGAGGTCACGGTCGGCCCGACTGTCGCCGTCGGAGGCCCGGTCGACGACTTCGTCTTCACCGTCCGTGACGGACAGGTCGGCGTCGAGCGCGTCGCCGGGGGACAGTCCGTCGACCTCGGGATGGCGCCGACGGTGACGGTCCGGTGGGCAGGCACTCGGACGCCCGGTACCGCTCCGGGCGGGCCGACCCTGCTCAACGTCGCACGCACGCGCGAGGCGCTGTCCTCCCCG
>JBIIJX010000223.1:0-3834 GCA_044233495.1 Candidatus Nanopelagicales bacterium | reverse complement strand
GCCGTGAACGCGACGATGACGAGTGACGTCACCGGATCCGCGATCCTGCACGAGGGCAAGGCGATCCGCGCCTTCTACCACTCCTCCAGCGGCGGGGCGACGCAGTCAGTGCAGGACGTCTGGGGCGGCACGCTGCCGTACGTCGTCAGCGTGCCCGATCCGTGGATGCAGGTGCCGGAGAATCCGAATGCGTCCTGGCAGACGGTGGTGTCGCAGGCGCAGATGGCGGCGGCGTTCGGGGTCGCTGCGGTGCAGAGCGTCGACGTCGCGGAACGCCACGTGTCCGGCGCCGTCAAGGCAGTGCAGGCCGTTCTGCCGGACGGTTCCACCGTGCGCCGCACGGGCCCCCAGTGGGCGTCGGCCCTGAAGCTCAAGTCCCGCTACGTGTCGACCATCGACGGCCGCGTCGGTGCTCCCATGCCTGCGCCGGCAGAAGTGCCGCCGCCCGCCGCGCCGACACCACCCGCCGCGGAGGTGCCGCCGGGCGAGGTGCCTGCCCCGACTCCCGTGGACCCCGACCTGCCCACGGTCTCGCTGCTGATCCCGGAGACCCTGGCCGTCGACAGGGGCGACGACTTCGCGGTGGTCGGCCGAGTGCGTCCGGCCAAGGGCGGACTCAAGGCGCAGCGCCAGAAGCTCGTGGGGGAGCAGTGGAAGACCGTTGACGTCGACCGCACCAGTGACCGTGGTCGTTACCGCTTCGTCATTCGCGATGCCGGTCGGAAGGCACCGGGCACCTATCGGGTGCTGGTGGTGCGCAAGCGCACAGTGGTCGGCGTCAGCCCGCAGTTCACCGTGACGGTCCAGTCGTCACGGTGAGGTCGGCAGCCAGGCCGTCGTTCGCTCCCGGTCGGCGACCTCCGCGAGGTCAGCGGCGCCGCGCACCAGGACCACGGATGCGGACGCGGCCAGAGGCGCAGCCAGGCACCCGATCCACTCCGCGGCGAAGCCGGCCCCCTCGCGCAGCAGCAGTCGCCCGCCCGGGCCCAGACCGCAGGCGACGCCGAGCTCCGACGCCGCGGCCATGAGCTCGCTCTGGGTCCACGTGCGGCCCTCGCCCTCGAGGGCGAGTGACGTATCCGACGGCGGCTCGAAGAGGTAGGCGTCCGGCTGCTGCCGCACCAGCACGGTGGCGTCGTCGACGCCCGGGGCAAGCACCTCGGTGATCGGCAGGCCGAACGGATGCATCGACACGGCCAGCACGGGCACCGAGCCGGATGCCCACTCCCCAGCCCTCTCGGGCGTGGAGACCACCAGGGCCGCGTCGGTGAGCTGATTCTGAGGCAGGGGCGAGATCACGCATCCCGCGGTCCACACGCCCGCGCACCACATCGACCGCTGCCAGTGGAGCGGCAGGTCCACGGCCACGACATCGCCGGGCCCGAGGTCGAACTCCGCGCGCAGTGCATTGGCGATCTTCGCTGCAGCGTTGACGGTGGAGGTCGCCGAGAGCTCGGTGCGCTCGCCACCAGCCGGGTCGACGTAGGTGACGAGGGGAGCGCCGCCGTTCGCGCGCGCCCGACCCTGCAGTGCCGTCCAGACGTCCATCACGGTCGCACGGTAGCTGCCGATCCCCGGGCTCCATGTGGCACCCTGAGGCGCGTGACCGAAGCCGTCCTCCTCGTCGGAGGCCAGGGAACCCGCCTGCGCCCGCTGACGATCAACACTCCCAAGCCCATGCTCCCCGTGGCCGGAGTGCCGTTCACCGTCCACCAGATCACCCGTGCCCGGGACGCCGGTGTCCGCAGGATCGTCCTCGCGACGTCGTACAAGGCCGAGGTCTTCCGCTCCTTCATCGACGACGCGGACCTCGGTATCGAGGTCGTCATCGCGACCGAGGACGAGCCACTCGGCACCGGAGGGGCGATCCGGCATGCGCTGCCGCACCTGCAGTCCGGCCCCGATGAACCCGTCCTGATCTTCAACGGAGACGTGCTCAGCGGCCTCGACATCGACAGCCTGGTCCGGCATCACCGCGACACCGGCAGTGACGTCACGCTCTATCTCACCCCGGTGGAGGATCCCCGCGCCTACGGCCTGGTGCCCACCGACGCAGACGGCCGGGTGACGGCCTTCCTGGAGAAGCCGACGAGTGCGGCCGAGATCGTCACCGACCAGATCAACGCCGGGTGCTACGTCTTCCGTCGCTCGGTCATCGATCGCATCCCCGCGGGGCGGCCGGTGTCCGTGGAGCGTGAGACCTTTCCGGGACTGCTCGCCGACGGCGCTCTCGTCACGGGCGTGGTCGATCGCGGCTACTGGCTGGATCTGGGCACGCCGCTGTCGTTCGTACAGGGCTCGTGCGATCTCGTGTTGGGGCGTGCTCCGTCGCCTGCGGTGCCGTCGATCGGCGACGCGTTGGTCCTGCCGAGGGCCGCGGTCGATGCATCGGCGGTCGTTCGCGGGGGATCGGTCGTCGGCCGCGATGCCGTCGTAGGTCCCGCGGCCGTCGTCGAGGGATCCGTGGTCTTCGACGGTGCCGAGATCGCTGAGGGCGCGCAGGTGGTGGGCAGCATCATCGGCGTGGGCGCAGTCATCGGTGCCGGATCGGTGATCCGCGGCGCGGTCATCGGCGATGGTGCCGTCATCGGCCGAGGCAACGAGCTGCTGGAGGGAGTGCGCGTGTGGCCCGGTGCGGTGCTCGGCGACACGTCCGTCCGCTTCTCAACCGACGCCTGAAGATTTGATCCGCTTTCCGGATGAGTTCTGCAGAACTCATCCGGTATCCCCGTCCAGGTGCGGATGTCATCCGCTCGCGCCGTGGGTCGGATCGCGCCGATTCCGTGGCTGACTCTCGCGTGCGTGTCGCGTCCGTCCTCGGGAGTCCTCGCATCCGACGGACGTCTCATGGACGAGCGGACGAAATCGGGAACGGGCGACGGAAGGCGGATGAGTTCTGCAGAACTCATCCGGAAAGCGGATCAAATCTTCAGAGCCAGGTGAGGTGGTCGGCGGGGTCGCGCGGCGGGCGATCGGCAGGGGGCTGGTCCGGTCGACCCACCGCCACCGCGCCGAGCGGCTGCCACGACGGTGGCAGGTCGAGCACCTCCTGCACGGTCTCCGGGCAGAACAGCGTCGAGGAGATCCACGCCGACCCGAAGCCGTCGGCGGCCAGCGCCACCATCAGGTTCTGCACCGCGGCCCCGCCCGCGACGATGAACAGGTCGCGCTCGAATCCGCCCCGGCGCTCGTCGGGGTATGCGTGCGCTGCCGCCAGATCCAGGAACGGCAGCACGACCACCGGTGCGGTCCGCAGCAGGTCGCCGCGGGCCACGCGGCGCTCGACGGCCCCGGCGTCGTAGCCGTCGATCCCGGCGAGGTCTGCCCGCCAGCGGTCGCGCATGGCGTCCAGCAGGGCGGTCCGCGCTGGTCCGGTCCTCAGGGCGAGGAACCGCCACGGAGTCGTGTGATGGGGCGCCGGGGCGGTGATGGCAGCGGCGACGGCCGACTCGATGACGGCTTCCGGGATGTCCTCGTCGGTGAATCGGCGCACCGTCCGGCGCTCGGTGACTGCGGTCCGCCGGCCCAGGGCGATGGCTTCGGCCGTGCCCAGTCCGAAGAGATCCTCGTCCGGCGGGCGGACGATCGACCGGGCTCCGGGACCGTCGTCGCGGGTGACGAACGCACCCAGGCCGCGGACCACCGCGACGGGCCGGCCCTTGGCCTTGCCCTTGACGAGATCGGCAGCTGCACTCGCCTCGTCTGCGACCGCGACCACCGTCATCTCCAGCAGGCGGCCCTGCGCGTCCGGACGTCCGGTGTGGTCATCGAGCACCTCGATGCCGGCTGCGCCGATCGCGACGTCGCCGACACCGAGGCGCCAGGGCCGCCCCA
>JBIIJX010000059.1:0-11598 GCA_044233495.1 Candidatus Nanopelagicales bacterium | reverse complement strand
TTCGAACTCACCAGAGACCTCGCCGAAGCGCGACACGATGAGTGTGGCCACGGACCCGCCACCAGACTCGATGATGTTGTACCAATTGACATCGAACACGATCTTCAGCACGAAGAACACGGCGATCGTCTCGCCCAGCGCGCGACCCAGGCCGAGCATGACGCCGCCCACGATCCCACCCCGACCATAGGGGAGAGCGACGTAGCGGAGCATCGTCCACAAGGAGGACCCGAGGGCCTCGGAGGCATTGATGAGGTCCGGTGGCGTCCGCGCCATGACCTCTCGGGACACGGACGTCACGATCGGGATCATCATGATCGCGAGCACGAACCCGGCGATGAACGGTGTCCCGAGGAAGTTGCCGCTGGTGTTCTCGAAGATCGGAATCCAGCCGAGATACTGGTTGAGCAGTCGCTGCCACTCGTCGGCGGTGGGGTTCAGGATGTAGAACGCCCAGAGACCGAGGATCACCGAGGGGATGGCTGCCATCAGGTCGATGAGGTTGGTCAGGACCGCCGCGAGCTTCTTGGGTGCGAGGAAGACCATGAAGATGCTCAGCAGGATCGATGCAGGCACCGCTATGACCAGTCCGATGACGGCCAGGAGGACGGACCCGTAGAGCATGCCCCAGATGCCTGCGGTCGGCGGGTCCGTATTGATGTCCCATGCAGTGGTCGTCAGGAACGAGATGCCCTGCGTCTCGAATGCGGGGATGGTCTGGAGCCCCAGGAACACCGCAATGCCCGCGAGGACGAGCAGGGCCGTGAAGGCGAGAGCCGTGATCGTGCGATTGAAGACGCGGTCGCCGCGGTGCGAGGTCGCTGCGGACTTCAGGTCGCGAAACTCGGTATCCGTCACGGACATGGCGTCAATGTGGTGCCTGCCGGTATACGTGCCCCATCAGGGCCTGAAACGGAAGTTCACGTGCACATGAACACCGAATGAACCTGTGCGCCGAGCGACATCGGCTGACTTCGCGGTACGGGGAGGCCCCAAGGTGAACGTACGGTGAACGAGCGCTAGTCCGAGACGCCCTCGAGCGCCTTGAAGAACCGATCGCGCCAGCGGTCGGCCTTGGCGCGAAGGGAGGCGAGCTCGACCATCTCGTCCTTGTCCATGTACGGCACCTCGGCACCCTCCAGAAGCGGGACGAGGCGCTCGGCGTACTTCGCCTCGAAATGGCGCCACCGCTCGAGCGGGTCGGAGTCCTTGGCCTTGGGCACGCGCGGAACATACCGTCCGAAGGTGAACACGTCACCGGTTCCGGTCATCGGCCCCGCAGATCGATGACCTCGACCTCCGCACCCGCCGGGACCACGGTGACGTCCTCGGGAACGACGATGAGGGCGTTGGCCGAGGCGAGCCCGCCCAGCACGTGCGAGCCCTGCCCTGATCCCACGGGCGCGACCTCCCCGGACGGCAGGAGCACGGCCCGGGCGAACTGCCGCTTGCCCGCTGGCGAGGAGAGTTCGACGCTGCATCGCGCGCGCACCGACGGCCGGTGCAGGTCGGTGAGCCCGCGCATGCGCTGCAGGGCCGGACGCACGAAGTTCTCGAAGGAGATGTAGCTGCTCACCGGGTTGCCCGGCAGGGTGATGATCGGGAGGCGCTCCTCACCGACGTGGCCATGACCCTGCGGCATGCCCGGGTTCATCGCGACCTTCATGAAGTCGACGGAGCCGAGTTCGCTGAGCACCGCCTTGACGGTGTCATAGGCGCCCATCGACACCCCGCCACTGGTGAGGATGAGGTCGCACCGATGGAGCTGCTCCTCGATGGCCGCGAGGAAGTCCGCGGGATCATCGACAACGGGCCCCACGCGGTAGGCGTCCGCTCCTGCCTCGCGACAGGCCGCGACGAGCAGGTAGCTGTTGCTGTCGCTGATCAGGCCATGACTCAGAGGCGTGCCGGGCTCGACGAGCTCTGAGCCCGTGGAGATGACGGCCACCCGCGGGCGAGGGTGCACCCACACCTGGCCGCTGCCCACCGCCGCCAGGATCGCGATCTGGCGCGACTCGATGAGCGTGCCGGTTCGCATGACGGTCTCGCCCGCGACGACATCCTCGCCCGCACGCCGGATGCATGCACCCGGCTCGACCGTGGTCGAGATGCGCACCACCTCCGTGCCGGCGTCCGTGCGCTCCACCGGCACGACGGCGTCCGCGCCCCCCGGCATCGGCGCGCCGGTCATGATCCGGATTGCGGTGCCTACCCGTACCTCCTGCGTCGCACGCGATCCCGCGGGCACGTCGTCGATCACCGTCAGCGACACCGGCGCGGACTCCGTTGCCGAGGCCACGTCCGACGCGCGAATCGCGTAGCCGTCCATCGAGGAGTTGTCGAACGAGGGCAGGGGCCACGGGGCGGCGACATCCTCCGCAAGCACACAGCCGTGTGAGGCGGTGAGCGGCACCTGCGTCGGGGGCAGCGGCGCGACGCTGTCCAGGACCCGCGCGAGGTAGTCGTCGACGCTCAGCACATCCCGACTCTAGGGCCGTCCGCGCTTGGCCAGCGCATGAACCGGCGCGTCAGCGCTCGGCCACTCCCGCAATGCCCGTCGCCCCCATCATCACCGTCAGGAACTGGGCCCGCACATCACCCTTGTTGCTGACGTTGTGCCAGACGCCCTTGGCCTGCAGGAACGCGGTGCCCGCCGGGAACTCCTTGACCACTCCCGCGTCGTACTCGACGCTGAGCGTCCCCTCGAGCACGTGCACGTAGGCCGGCACCCGGTACTTGCGCCAGCCCGACTCCTGACCCGGCTCGAGCACCTCCATCTCGCTGCTGATCTGCGCCTGACCCTTCTTGGGGTAGGCGACCGGCTGATCGAGGGCGGTGAGCGACTGCGCGTCCAGCAGGACGGCCGCAGCCTCACCCGGGGCGGCCTCCGCCGAGGCGCTGACCGTCTCCTCGGCGGGAGCGTCGTCACCGCCACAGGCGCTCACCACGAGGGCGGCGAGGCCTGCGAGGGCGAGTGAGGCGGCGACCCGACGAGAGCGCATCACGCCAGCACTGTAGACCGCCCGCCTGCCTCGGCGCAGGGATCTGACGACGCTCGTGCCACACTCCGCGCATGAGCGGTCGGTGGTCGGTGCTGGCTCCTTCGCACACCGTGCCGGTGACCTCCTGGCGCTCGCGATCACGCTGGCGCACGACCCCGGGTACGTTCGCCCTGCTGGTCGCCGGCCTCTGGCTGTTCGGCACTGGCGAGGCCCTCATGGTCTCCGCGGGACTCGGCAACGGCCCCTGGACCGTGCTCGCCCAGGGCCTGACCACCCGGCTTCCGGTCTCCATCGGACTGGCCACCTTCACGATCAGCGTGGTCGTCCTGCTGCTGTGGATCCCTCTGCGCGAGAGGCCCGGCCTCGGCACCATCATGAACGCGATCGTCATCGCCACGGCCCTGCAGGTGATGCTGCTCGTGCTGCCCAGCCCCGACGGCACGGGCGTGGCCATGTGGCTCGTACGGCTGGCCATGGTCGTCGCGGGCATCGCACTGATCGGGCTCGGCAGCGGCATCTACCTGACCACGGGCCTGGGACCGGGCCCGCGCGACGGGTGGATGACCGGCGTGCACCAGCGCACGGGCTGGCCGGTCAGCGTCGTCCGCCTGGGCATCGAGGCCGTCGTCCTCGTGCTCGGCTGGATCCTCGGCGGGACCGTCGGCATCGGCACCGTGCTGTTCGCCCTGCTCGTGGGTCCGGCCGTCGGCTACGGCCTGCGCGCGGCGGCGAGCGTCGATCGCGGGCGTCCCCCCGCGGCCAGCACTCCGTCCGATGTTCACCCGGAACTGGAGGCGTGATCGATGGCACCGCGCATCTGGCTGATCCGGCACGGCGAGACGGACTGGAGTCGCACGGGCCGGCACACCGGTCGTACCGACCTGCCGCTCACGCCACAGGGCGAGCAGGTGGCCGCAACGCTGGCCCCCTCCGTCGCTCTGCTCGCACCCGGTCTGGTGCTGTGCAGTCCGCTGTCGCGCGCGAAGCGGACCGCCGAGCTCGCCGGCCTGCATCCCGACGACGACGAACCCGACCTGCTCGAGTGGGACTACGGCGCGTGGGAGGGCCGCACGACTGCCGAGATCCGCGGCGACCTCGGTGACCCCGGCTGGCTGATCTGGGACCACCCCATCCCGGCGGGCGTCACCCCGGGGGAGCAGTTGGCCGACGTCGCCGTCCGGGTGGAGCGGGTGATCGAGCGCTGCGCCCCCGTCCTGGCCTCCGACCGGGACTGCGTGCTCGTCGCCCACGGTCACGTCCTGCGCATCCTCACGGCACGCTGGCTCGGGCTGCCACCCGTCGACGGACGGCTGTTCGCCCTCGATGCCGGACGCCTGTCCGCCTTGGGCTTCGAGCACGCCACCCGCACGATCACGCTCTGGAACTCGGCTGCCGCGATCCTGTGACGGTTGCGCGCGATCCTTTGACAGGATGGGGCCGTGTCCGACGAGTCGAACCGCCGCCTGCTCCGCTTCTCCCTCTTCCTCCAGGGATTCGCCCTGCTGATGATGGGGGGCGCCCTCTTCGTGCGCGTGGTGGCCCTCGGCTGGGACTCCGTCTCGCTGCTGCTGGCCGCTCTCGCCATCGCCATCGCAGCTGCTGCCGGCTGGACGTGGGGTCGGCTCAAGCAGCCGTGACGCCGCCGCGTCGACCGGCAGCACCTACTCGGACGCGGCCCACCGGATAGAGGTGTCCGCACCGCGAGCGCGACGTGCCCGGTCAGCCTGCGCATCCGCGACCTGACGCGCGAACAGCGCGTCGAGGTGCATGCCCCGCACGCGCACCGGACCGGGCGTGACGTCGACATGGACGGTGGCGAGTCCCAGGCTGCGCTCCCATGGCCCCTGGGTGACGCGTACCGACTGCGTGCGGGGATGCGGCACGAAGGACAGCCGTCGGGTCACGCGTCCGCACCGCGCTGCGAGCACGAGCCGGTCCCACGCGACGGCCAGTCGTGCCCCCTGGATGGGCGACCGCCAGAGTGCGCGCGCCGGCGCGGCATGCCAGTCGAGGGCGTCGAGGTCGAGACCGGGCATGAGCCGGTGGACGACGAGCAACGCGGTGTCGCGTGTGGCCACCGGCATCAGCAGCGTCTCGCGACCGCGGCTGCTCGCGTCGTCACCGCCGATGCCGGCGATGGTCACCCGCAGCCTGACCCATCCCCATCGTCGCCACAGCCACGGCTCGACGAACTCGATCGCCTGCACCCTCCCCGGTGGCACCGTCCGTGTCTCCGTCCGGGCGAGCCCGAACCTCAGGCGCAGGCCGTCGGGTGAGTCGCTGACGGTGAAGCGGAAGTAGCGGATGAACTCCGCCACCACGATGAGGATCGGCACACCGCCGGTGACGACCGCAATCGCCAGCCCGCCCCACCCTTGGGTGAGCACCGTGCCGACGACCAGTGCCGCCGTCAGCAGCAGCAGCCCCGCGGTCACCGTGCGCATCGCCAGGGAGACGGCCAGATCGCGCGGCGGCACGGACGCGATCACGACCTCAGGAGCCTCGCCCGCCTCGGGCTGGAGTCCCGCAGCCCGCGCGAGCACCTCGCTGCGCAGGGCGCGGGCATCCGCCAGGCGCAGGTACCGAAGGCGCACCCGGGAGTCGCCGGTGCCGGCCACCTCGATCGTCACCTCGGCCATCGAGAACAGTCGCGCGAACAGGGGCTGGGCGACATCGACCGCCTGCAGGCGGCTCAGCTGGAGGCGACGCTGACGATGGGTGATCACGCCCGAGTCGACCCGGACATCGCCGTCGGCGTCGAACCAGTAGTACATGTTGCGCCACGCGAGGTACGACCACGCCGTCACGACGCTGCCGATGACGATGACGACGACCATGCCCGACGCGAACGCACCGAGGCCGAAGGTGGCCAGCAGGCCGCCGCCCCATGCGAAGGCCAGCAGCGCGGCAACGGGAACAGCGGTGACCCCGTGCACGAGTGGCGTGATGGGGTGCACCCGCCGGCGCCCCTGATCGTCTGCGCTGGTGCCGGCCGGCACCAGGAAGCCCAGGCCGAGATCCTCGCCGATGCGGGATCCGGACGGATCTGTCACAGTCCCGCCGACCTCTCCTCACCGCGTCGGGCCAGCCGATCGCGCAGGGCAGCGGCATCATCGGGCACAAGTCCCGGAATGCTGGCATCCGTCGTCGCCGCAGCCGTGTGCAGCTGGACGGTCGTGATGCCCATCCACCTGTCCATCGGGCCGGCCTTGACGTCCACCAGCTGCATACGTCCGTAGGGGACGATCACCAGCCGCCGGAACATGATCCCGCTGGTGACCAGGAGGTCGTCACCGCGCTCCGTGTAGCCGAACGAGCGCACGCGACGACCGATGAGCCACCACAGCCACACGAGGACGACGATGGCCGCCCCCGTCGCCGCGTAGGCGACCCACCGCGGCACGTTCGGGACGAGGAACAGCACGGTGACGCCCGCCGCGACGAGCAGGTAGCACAGCAGCAGCGTGACCCGGCGGGCGGAGATCAGGCGCGGCGAGACCGGGGTCCAGCCCTCCGTGCAGCTGAAGGCGGTCTCGACGGGCACCCTTCGAGGCTACCTACCTGCGAAGGCGGTGGCCATAGGGGCGTACTAGCCTTCGAGTCGAAGCGGGGAGCTCGCGAGATCGGCGGGCTGAGAGGGTGGCCGCTCCCACCGACCCTAGAACCTGATCTGGGTAATGCCAGCGGAGGGAAGGATTCCCATGCATGCACTGATTCCGAGCCTCGTCGTCCCGGCGCTCGCACTGGTCCTCGCCGGTTGCGGGGGCGGATCTCCCGCGACGAGCGAGGACGAAGCGGTTGACACATCGACGGCGTCGGCAGCCACGCCTGCAGCAGGGGCCACAGCCGCGAGTACCGTCCGACTGCTCGCGCACGACTCCTTCGTGCTGAGCGAGGACCTCATCGCCGAGTTGCAGGCCGAGACCGGCATCACCCTGGAGATCATCAGCGGCTCCGACGCGGGCACCATGGTCGCCGGTGCCGTCCTCGCGGCCGGCAGCCCCACGGCCGACGTGATGTTCGGCGTGGACAACACGCTGCTCTCCCGGGCCGTCGATGCCGGGGTCTTCGAGCCCTACACCTCACCCGAGCTCGCCGCCGTCGTGCCGGAGCTGAGGGAGGACACCGCGGGCGGAGTCGTCACGCCGATCGACTACGGCGACGTATGCATCAACATCGATGACTCATCGCTCGAGGCAGCCGGTGTGCCTGCACCGGAGACCCTCGACGATCTCATCGACCCGCGCTACCGCGACATGCTCGTCGTGCAGGACCCCGGAACGTCCTCCCCCGGTCTGGCGTTCCTGCTCGCGACCATCGCACGCTACGGCGACGGGTGGACGGACTACTGGGCCGCGCTGCGGGAGAACGGCGTCAGCGTCGCCGGATCGTGGACCGACGCCTACTACGGGGAGTTCAGCGGTGGAGGCGAGGGCACGCGCCCGCTGGTCGTCTCGTACGCCACCTCTCCGCCCGCCGAGATCGTCTACGCAGAGGACCCGAAGCCCGAGGCTCCGTCCACCTCGGTGATGACGGACGGCTGCTACCGGCAGGTCGAGTACGCCGGTGTGCTGGCCGGTACCGACGCGCCCGACGGAGCCCGCGCCGTCATCGACTGGCTGCTGTCGAGCGAGGTGCAGACCGACGTGCCGCTGTCGATGTTCGTGTTCCCCGCACGCGAGGGCGTGGTGCTGCCCGATGTCTTCACGAGGTTCGCCGCGGACGTCGAGGAGCCCCTGGCCCTGCCTGCAGACGAGGTGGCAGCGAACCTGACGGGCTGGCTGTCCGAGTGGGGGACGGTGATGGGGCGGTGACACGCAGATGACACCGCCCCACTGGCTGCGGTGGTCATGGGTCGTACCCGCGTCCTTCCTGATCGTGTTCCTCGCCTACCCCCTCGTCGTCCTCGGTGTCACCGTGACGGGCACATCCCAGGGCGGACTCCTCGACCGGCTTTCATCCCCGGTGCTGTGGCAGGTGACGGCACTGGCGACGGTGCAGGCGCTCGTGAGCACGGTCCTCGCACTGGTCATCGGCCTGCCGCTCGCGAACGTCACCTCCAGGTACCGGTACCGCGGTCGAGCCTTCGCGCAGGCAGTCGTGACCGTGCCGTTCGTGCTGCCCACCGTGGTGGTCGCCCTCGCCCTGCGCAGTGTCCTGGGCGTGGGTCTGTCGCAGGGCTTCTGGATAGTCGTCCTCGCGCATGCGTACGTGAACCTCGCCGTCGTCACCCGCATCGTCGGCGCGCAGTGGGCTCAGCACTCCGGTGACCACGAGCTGGTCGCTCGCACGCTCGGGGCCACACGCACGCGCGCCTTCCTCGACGTGACCTTGCCGAGCCTGCGCTCGGCGATCGCGGCGAGTGCAGCGGTCGTCTTCGTCTTCTCCTTCACGTCGCTGGGAATCGTGCTGCTGCTCGGCGATGCCTCCACGCGCACCCTGGAGTCCCAGGTGCTGCGCCAGACCTCCGTGCTGCTGGACTTCCCGGGAGCGGCGGCGACGGCTCTCGTCCAGCTCGTCGTCGTCACGTGCGTGCTGCTGCTCGGGGCCGCGGCCGCCAGGCGCGCGCCGGCACGACGCAGCCGTCCTGTGGCCCTGCGGCCGCTGCCCGCATCCGGTGCCGGACGTGCCGCCGTGCTCGTCACCGCGATCGGTGGCGTGGTGATCGTGCTCGTGCCGGTACTCGCCCTGGCCCTCGCCTCCCTGCGGGGTGCCGACGGCTGGACGCTCTCCTGGTGGGCATCGCTCGGCTCCATCGACGCGGGCACGACACGCCTCGCCCCTCCCGCTGCCGCCATCACCACATCGCTGGTCCTCGCCACGGTGACGGCCCTCCTCGCGGCGCTCGTCGGCGGCCTTGCGGCACTCACCGTGCTCACTCCCGGACGCCCCCGACTCATCGCCGTCATCGCCGTCGTCCCCCTGGGCGTCTCCGCCGCGACCCTCGGCCTGGGCATGCTGCTTGCGTTCGGTCGGCCGCCGATCGACCTGCGGGCATCCGGTCTCCTGGTCCCCATCGCCCACTCGCTCGTCGCGATCCCCCTCGTCGTCGCGGTCGTCGCCCCGGGCGTGCGCAGCACCGATGTGCGTCTGGCGTCCGTGGCAGCGACGCTCGGCGCAACACCGACCCGTGCCTTCTGGACGGCCTACGGCCCGGTGCTGCGGATCGTCATGGTCGCGTCGGCCGCCCTGGCCGGTGCCGTGTCGCTCGGTGAGTTCGGGGCGGCGACCTTCCTCGGTCGAGCCACTTCACCCACGGTGCCGGTGCAGATCGTGCGCCTGCTGGGACGCCCGGGCGAGCAGTCGCTCGGCGTCGCCGCGGTCCTCGCTGTCATCCTCGTCATCGTGACCCTGGCCGTCGTCCTTCTCGTCGACCGCTGGAGCGCGCCCGCGCGCTCGCCGATGCGCACGCCCGCGACGGTGGCACCATGACGCCGCCGCGGCTCGCCGTCGAGGACCTCTCCCTCGGGTACGAGGGATCCGTCTTTCTCAGCGATGTCTGCCTAACGGTCGCCGCATCGGAGATCGTCGCGATCCTCGGACCGAGCGGGAGCGGCAAGTCCACGCTGCTCGGCGAGATCGCCGGGGTGGTGCCGGTTCCTGCAGGACGCGTCCTCGTCGACGGCAGGGACGTCACGAGGGACCCCATCCACACGCGCGGCGTCGGGCTGATCTTCCAGGAGCCGCTGCTGTTCCCCCACCTCGACGTCAGCGGCAACATCGCCTACGGACTTCGGCGACACGGCTGGTCGAAGGCTGCCGCTGAGACGCGGGCGGCGGAGCTGCTGTCGTGGCTGGGACTCGACGGCTACCAGCACCGGCGCATCAGCGAACTGAGCGGTGGCCAGGCACAGCGCGTCGCCCTGGCCCGGGCGCTGGCACCCGAGCCTGCCGTCCTGTGCCTCGACGAGCCCTTCAGCGCACTCGACACGGACCTGCGCAAACGCCTCGTGGCCGACGTGTCGGCGATGCTGCGGGAGGCGGGAGTGGCCGCCATCCACGTCACGCACGACGAGGCCGAGGCACAGGCGATCGCCGATCGCGTGATCACGCTGTCCTCGCTCGGACGGCCGCGCTAGTCACCTGCCGCTCAGCCCACGAGGAGGACTCCTCCGGCGCTAGGGTCCGGGCATGGCATGGGAGATCAGGTCCGGCCCCTGGACGGCCGAGCAGGTGGACGACTACCTGCGCACGACCGCGATCCCGCTGCGACTGGCGTCCGCGGGACGCAACCTCCTCGTGCAGTCGCTGTGGTTCGAGTTCGACGGCTCGTCGCTGTGGTGCGCCAGCCAGTCCGACTCCGTCCTCGTCCGACGGCTGCGCAAGGACGACCGGATCGGCTTCGAGGTCTCTGCCGACTCCCCGCCCTACCGGGGCGTACGCGGCCACGGCCGCGCCCATCTCGATCCACCGCGGGCCGCGGACCTGCTGCCGCGACTGATCGATCGGTACCTCGGGCCCACGCCATCGCCGCTCGCCGACTGGCTGCTCTCCCGCGTCGACAACGAGGTCGCCATCCGCATCGACGGCCTCGTCGTGACGTCGTGGGACTACTCCGCTCGCATGTGACCTGAGAGGATCGACCGATGGACGAAGTCCGATTCGCCGAGACCATGATCCTCGTCGCCCAGATCTTCGAGATCGTGGCCGCCGCGATTCTCGTCTTCGGACTCATCGCCTCCTTCTTCCTCGCCGGACGCACCTACCTGCGAACCCGTGACGGCCGCGCGACCTACACGGTCCTGCGCCAGTTCTTCGGTGGCGTCCTCCTGCTCGGCCTCGAGGTGCTCGTCGCAGGTGACCTGCTGCGCACGGTCGCCGTCGCGCCGACCCTCGACAACGTTCTCGTCCTGGGCCTCATCGTGCTGATCCGCACGTTCCTGTCGTTCAGCCTCGAGATCGAGGTCGAGGGCGTGCCACCGTGGCGTCGGGCATTCGTCAGCGGAGCCACCGTGGCCGCGAACGCCGTTCGAAAGGCCGGTGAGGCATGACATCCGACGGCTACTACCGCCCCGTAGAGCCGGGAGTGAAGCGCGACTTCCGCGAGGCGATGTCCTACGGGGACTACCTCCGGCTCGATCTCGTGCTGTCTGCCCAGCAGCCCCTCAGCGATCCCGAACGCCATGACGAGACGCTCTTCATCATCCAGCACCAGGTCACCGAGCTGTGGCTGAAACTGATGCTCCACGAATTGCGCGAGGTGCGCTCACTGCTTGCGGCGGACGAACTGTCGCCCGCACTGAAGTGCCTGGCTCGCGTCAAGCACATCCAGCGCACCCTCGCCGAGCAGTGGGCGGTGCTCGCCACCCTGACGCCGAGCGAGTATGCGGAGTTTCGCTCCTACCTGCAGAGCTCGTCGGGATTCCAGTCCTGGCAGTACCGCGCGGTCGAGTTCATCCTCGGCAACAAGGACGCGCAGATGCTGCAGGTCTTCGAGCATGACCCGCAGATCCACCAACTCCTGACGGCGCTGTACGAGGAGCCTTCCGTCTACGACGAGTTCCTGCGCCTCCTGCACCGGCTCGGCCATCCGATCCCCCGTGAGGTCCTTGATCGCGACGTCCGCGAGCGCTGGCACCTGCATCCCTCGCTGCTG
>JBIIJX010000054.1:0-12188 GCA_044233495.1 Candidatus Nanopelagicales bacterium | reverse complement strand
GCGCTGGGGCATTGCGACAACTGCACAGATTCGTCGCCGACGTGCTCCCGCACTTCGGCCCCTACGAGGACGCGATGCCGGCCGATTCGTGGTCGGTGCACCACTCGCTGCTCAGCCCGTACCTCAACATCGGCCTGCTGCACCCGTCTGAAGTGGTCGACGCCGCGATCACCCGGTACGGCGAGGGTGACGTCCCGCTTGCCTCGATCGAGGGCTTCGTCCGCCAGGTCATCGGATGGCGCGAGTACGTCAACGGCCTGTACTGGCTGCTGCCCGACGACTACCGCTCACGCAACGGGCTCGACGCCCACCGCGACCTCCCGCCGGCACTCGTCGAACCCGGACGCACGCAGATGGCCTGCGTCGCGGGTGTCGTCGACGACCTCGACGCCCGTGGCTGGGTGCACCACATCCCCCGACTCATGGTGCTGGCGAACCTCGCGCTGATCACCGGAATCGAGCCGGCGCAGGTGCTCGACTGGATGCGACGCATGTTCGTCGACGCCGCCGACTGGGTCATGGTGCCCAATGTCATCGGCATGGGAGTGCACGCCGACGACGGCCTGATGATGACCAAGCCCTACGCGGCGGGCGGCGCCTACCTCAGTCGCATGGGGCAGTCATGCAAGGGATGCCGGTACGACCCGAAGAAGCGCACGGGTGACGACGCCTGCCCGTTCACGACGCTGTACTGGGACTTCCTCGACCGGCACCGAGAGCGCTTCGCCGGCAATCCCCGCATGGCGCAGCAGGTGCGGGGGCTGGATCGGCTCGCCGATCTCGACGACCTGCGACTGAGGGCCCGTGAGGTGCTCGACCTGCTGGACCGCGGCGAGCTCTGACCGGCTTCGGGCGGACCCCGCCTCAGTTCGTGAAGACGTCGCCCTTGACGACCTTGGGCAGTTCCGGCCGCTTGTCATCAGGCCGCTTGTCATCAGGCCGCTGGGCGGTCGGTCGCTCATCGCGCCCTCCGCGGTCGGCCGACCGGCTGCACACCCGCTCGATCAGCTCGGCAGGGTCGACGGCATCGGACTCCCCACCGCTGCGCCAGTACTCGAAGTGCAGGTGCACCGCGCCCGGCGACCCGGAGTCGCCCATGGTGCCGATGACGTCGCCGGCCTGCACGCGCTGGCCGTCGTCGACGAGCACCTTGTCCATGTGGCCGTAGTAGAACTTGGCGCCGCTCTCCCCGCGCTGGACGATCTGCAGGGCCCCGTTGTCCTGGCGCTTGGTGCGGTCGATGACCCCGTCCTCGATGGCGCGGATCGGCGAGCCCCGTCGGCCCGCGAGATCGATGCCCATGTGGCTGCGGTCGCCGCGGTCTGCGCCCCAGCCCGCTCCGATCACGAAGTCGACGGCCGGGCACACACGTCCGCCGGCGTGGGAGGCCGGCGCCACCGCCACCCACGCACCGAGGACCAGGCCTCCCGCCACAGCAGCGGCGAGAGCTCGGGTCGTGCGGGTCATGCGGCCTCCCTTGAGGGGATGTCTCATGGACGGGTCCGAACCTGCGTCGACGGTACCCGACCCATTCGGACCTGCCAAATTGCCCTCATAGACCACAATCCCCCCATGGCCCTCTTCCGGCGTTTCGCCTGGCTCGGCCGGTGGGCCTCGGACTCCCCGACCCAGGTGGGCATCGCTGCCGCCTCATGGTCGGTGGCCGGGACCTTCGCCCGGGGGCTCCTGCCCCGCCAGGTGAGCCAGCAGTCCGTGGCCACCGGGGTGGTCGCCGCCGTCCACTACGAGCTGGCCGCCACCGCCTGGGCCTCCATGCAGGCCCTGGCCGCCCGGCCCGGGCAGCGTCCCGACACCCGCGCGAGCCTCACCGTGGCGGCCCTCGGCGTGGCCGGGGGGGTCGGGCTGTCCACCCTGTCCCAGCGAGCCGACGACCACAGCATGGCGGCAGCCGCGGCCGGCGCGGTCGGCCGGGTGACGGCCTTCGCCGCCCTCGCCGGTGGCGCGTCGGCGGCGTGGGACGAGGTCCTGCATCGCCGGCTGGGGCTGCGCCCCGGCCTGGACACGACCCTCCTCCCGGCCATCGCCACCGGGGCAAGCGTCGTGGGGTTCAGCATCCTGAACCGCAGCCGCCGAGCCGCGCGGTACGGCGTCGTCGCGCCCGAGCGTCATGCCATCGCGCACAGCAGCAGTCGGGCCGTGGCCCAGGCAGTGGCCGTCGGCGCGGCCTCGGCTGTGGCACTCGGTGCCGCCACGGCCACCGAGCAGGCCGCCGCCCACCTCCTCGAGCGGGGGTTCGACCGTCTCCTCGGTCGCCCCACCGGGGCACTCGGCACGCTCGTCTCCCACGGCATCCTGCTGGGCGGACTCGCCGCAGCCGCTGCGGCCGGCGTGAGCGCGGTGACACAGCGCATCCAGCAGCGCGACGACATCGTCGAGCCCGCCTACCCCGCTCCACCAGCCTCGCCGCACGTGTCGGCGGGCCCAGCCAGCAGCATGCCGTTCGACACCCTGGGCAAGGAGGGTCGCCGCTTCGTCCTGATGGCGCTCTCGGCCCAGGAGATCGAGGAGGTCATGGGCGAGCCGGCGATCGATCCCGTGCGAGTCGTGGGGGGTTTCGAGTCGGCCGACACCGTCACGGAGCGCGCACGCCTGACGCTGCAGGACATGGTCGACGTCGGCGCCTTCGATCGTTCGTGGATCTGCGTCGGCTCTCCGACAGGTGTGGGCTACTTCAACTACTCCGTCGCTGAGGCTCTCGAGTACCTCACGCGGGGGGACTGCGCGATCGTCGTGCCGCAGTACGCCCTCGTGCCGTCCGCGCTCGCTCTCACCAGAACCGATGAAGCGGTCGAACTCACCCGCCTGGTGCTGCAGGGAATCGCGGAGCACCTGGCTGCCCGGACGGATCGGCCCCGGCCCACCATCGTCGTCATCGGCGAGAGCCTCGGCGCGAATGTCGCGCTCGACCTCGCCGTCGACCCGGACGGTTCCGTCGATGCGCGACGGCTGGCGGACCTCGGCATCCAGGGCGGCATCTATCTCGGAGTGCCGTTCCGCACTCGACTGTGGAAGAAGTGGCGCACGGACGCCCACTCGGTCGATCCCGACGGGTCGCTCACCCTGGTCAGTCAGCCGGACGAGATCGACCCGCCCGACGAGGATCACCTCCGGCACCTGATGGTGGTGCATCACGACGATCCGGTGAACAAGTACGGCTTCTCGATGATCCTGCAGCCGCCCTGGTGGATGGGGCCACCCACGACTCGCCCGCCACTCGTGCCGCGCGAGTCCAAGTTCCGGCCCATCACGAGCTTCGTGCTGGCGACCGTCGATCTGTTGAACGGCATGCAGTCCAAGCCAGGGACCTTCGTCCGGCGCGGGCACGACTACCGCATCGACATCGTCACCGGGCTCATCCGCGCCTTCGGTCTGCGCGCCACGCAGCAGCAGGAGGCCGCTGTCGAGGAGGCTCTGCGCCAGCGCGAGCAGGAGTGGGCTACCCGTCGGATGATCGCGCGCAAGCTCGACCGAGCACGTCGGGCGATCGAGCGGCAGCTGGCCGAGTGGGGTTCGAACCCCATCGACGTCGCGGATCTCGATCCCACTCTGGCCACAGCGCCGCAGGGCCTGGCGCGACTGGGCCAGATCAGCGCCCCGCCGGGGGCCTGACGCACGTCAGGCCCGAATGCGCGCGTTCGTGGGGTCGTAGAGCGGACGCAGCGACACGGTGACCGGCCATCGGCGGCCGCCGATGTCGACCTGCCAGTCCGAGGCCGCGACGAGATCCGGCGTGATCGACTCGGATGCCTCCACCATGGCCAGGCCCACGGCGCCACCGAGGGTGTGCCCGTAGCTGCCGGCTCGCACGTAGCCGACGGCCTCGCCATCGCGCAGGACGATCTCTCCGTGGTGCAGCATCGCGTCAGGGTCCTGCACCAGCACCTGCACGAGGCGCCTGCTCGGCGGCGCCGCACTTCGCTGGCGCTCCCACGCCTCGCGGCCGATGAAGTCATGGTCGGCATCGACGGTGAAGCCCAGGCCGACCTCCGGCAGCGTGTCCGTGTTGTCGATGTCGTGCCCGTAGTCGCGGTAGCCCTTCTCCAGGCGCAGGCTGGCCAGGGCCTTGAGTCCGACGTGGCGCAGCCCCGAGCCCGCACCGGCGTCGAGCAGCTGCTCGTACACATGCAGGGCGAGCTCGGTGGGCAGGTGGAGCTCGTAGCCGAGCTCGCCGAGATACGTGATGCGCGCGCACAGCACCGGGGCGAACCCCACATCGATCATCCGTGCCGCGCGGAAGCCGAACGCAGCGTCGGACATGTCGGTCGTCGTCGCGCGCTGGAGGACCTCGCGCGAGAGCGGGCCCTGCAGGTTGATCTGCGTGATCCCGGACGTGACGTCGGCGATGTCGACGTCGAATCCGGCCCGGTGCCGGCGCATCCACTCACTCACGTGGCCGCGCGCAGTGTCGGATGCAACGACGAGGAAGGAGCCCTCGTCCCGCTTCGTCACCGTCAGGTCCGCCTCGATGGTTCCTGCTTCGTTGAGCCACTGCGTGTAGGTGATCAGGCCCGCATCGCCGTCGACCCGTGCAGTCGAGAGCCGGTCGAGGAAGGCGCCGGCGTCCGGACCCGTCACCTCGAAGTCGCTCATGAACGACATGTCCATCAGCCCGACGCCCTCGCGGATCGCCCGATGCTCCTGCGCCCAGGCATCGAACCATCGGGGCCTGCCCCAGGTGAGCGGCCCTGGATCGGCGACGACCCCGGCACCGGCGAACCAGTCGGCCCCCTCCCATCCGCTCACGTCCCGGAGGTACGCCCCCTGGGCCACGAGCCGGTCGTGCAGGGGCGAGCGACGGATACCGCGGGCCGTGCTCATGGCCCGGCCGGGCAGGTGCGCGGCGTAGACCATGCCCAGGGTCTCGACCGTGCGCTCGGCCCGGTATCGCGGCGTGACCTGGTGGTCCGCCACGCGATCGATGGAGAACCCGGTGACATCGACGTCGGGTCGGCCGTCGACTAGCCACTGCGCCACGATCCGCCCGAGTCCGCCACCCGTGAGAATCCCGACCGAGTTCATGCCCGCGGCGACGAAGTAGCCGTCCAAACCGGGAGCCGGTCCGACGATGGGTGCGAGGTCGGGGGTGAACGACTCCGGCCCGCAGAAGAAGGTGCGCACGCCGACGTCGAGCGTGGCGGGCACGCGCGACATCGCCCGTTCGACGAACGGGCCCATGCGCTCCCAGTCGGGCGCGAGCTGGCCGAAGGAGAAGTCGTCCGGTACCCCAGCGACGGACCACGGCGCGCACACCGGCTCGAAGAGGCCGACCATGAGGCCGCCGCCCTCCTCCCGGTAGTAGCCGTGGCGGGCCGGATCCTCGAGGATGGGCAGTGCTGCGTGAACGTCCGGCATCTCCTCGGTGATGAGGTAGTAGTGCTCGGCCGCCTGCAAGGGGATCGCCACACCGTTGCGCGCACCGAGCTGCCGCGCCCACATGCCGGCGGCATTGACGACCTGCTCGCACTCGATGTCACCCTGCGAGGTGCGCACGCCGACGACGCGATCGGCACGTGTCAGAACCTCCTGCACCGTCACGCCCTCGACGATGCTGACGCCCTGCGCGCGGGCCCCCCTCGCGAGTGCCATCGTCACGTCGACGGGATTCACCCGGCCGTCCCCCGGCACATAGAAGCCGGCGAGGAGATCGGACGTGTCGGCGAGCGGGAACAGGTCGCCCACTTCCGATGGCGAGATTTCGTGCACCTCCAGACCGACATGGCGGTTGAACGCCGCCACCCGGCGGTACTCCTCGAGCCGGTCCGGATCCGCCGCGACCTCGATGAAGCCGACCGGGCGAAAGCCGGTGGACTGCCCCGTCTCCGCCTCCAGACGCGAGTACAGGTCGCGCGTGTACATCCGCATGCCCATCGAGGTCTCGGAGAAGGAGCCGAAGCAGGTCATCAGCCCTGCGGCATGCCACGTCGTGCCCGACGTGAGGCGGTCGCGCTCCAGAAGGACGACGTCTGTCACGCCCAGGTGCCCGAGGTGGTAGGCGATGGACGTGCCGATCACGCCCCCGCCGATGATCACGATCCGCGCGCGTGCCGGCAGCGCGGCACCCGATGCCGTCATCCGTCCTCCCTCGGGCAGCGTAGTGAGGTGTGTGACTGCAGGGCATCCGGACGCCGCTGGGACAGGATGGGGCCATGGCAGACGTCGCGGGAGAGCCGGAGCCTCCGATTGCGCCTGAGCGGTCGGACGGGTCCGGGAAGGACGCGGCCCGCCGCGCCGCCATGCGCGAGAAGCTGCAGAACCCCAGTTACGAGATCTTCATGGGTCTGCTGTCGATCCTGTCGCTCGTCAACCTCGTGCTCCTGTTCATCACCAAGGATCCGAATCTCAGCCAGATCCTGAGCCTGATGAACTTCGTCCTCACCACATTCTTCGCACTCGACTTCATCTTCCGATTCCTCACCGCGCCCTCCAAGAAGGACTACTTCTTCCGCGGCTACGGGTGGGCGGACCTCCTGTCGAGCCTGCCCTTCTCTCAGACGAACATCCTGCGCCTGTTCCGCCTCATCAAGGTCCACCAGCTCATCAAGGAGTACGGCTGGCGGAGCCTGGGCCTGGCCCTGATCAAGGACCGCGCCGACAGTGCCCTGTTCACGCTCGTGTTCATCTCGATCCTCGTGCTGGAGTTCGGCAGCCTCGGCATGCTGGCGATCGAGGCCCCTGCCGAGGGAGCCAACATCACGACGGCCTCCGACTCGCTGTGGTTCATGGTCGTGACCATGGCCACGGTCGGGTACGGCGACCAGTACCCCGTCACGAACGGCGGACGCATCCTCGGTGCGCTGGTGATCCTCGTCGGCGTGGGCATCTTCGGCACACTGACCGGCTACCTCGCCAACTTCTTCCTGTCGCCGCGCAGGGGCAGGCGGGAGACCGAGCAGCCGAGCATCCAGGAGCAACTGCAGGCCCTGAAGGACCTCAACACGCAGCAGCAGCTGGCCATCCGGGACCTCGAGGCGCTGCTCGAGCAGCGCCGGCCCTAGGCGGCTGAGGCAGCTCGGGGCCAGAGGCACGGAAATAGGGGTCGCGAGGCTCCGGAGGGCGTAGCGTGGCCGTCCATGACCACACCGTCTTCGCCGACGATGCCTTCCTACGGACGCATCCTGCTCATCCTGAACGCCATCCTCGCGTGGGCGGCGGTGCTCCTGTCCCTCACGCTCAACCTGAGCGGCTACTACGTCGACGACTTCGACCCCGCGAAGCCGACCCTCCTCGGCAACGTCCCGGAAGGGGTCGACACTCCCCTCGAGCGATTCCTCGACTGGAGCACCTACTTCACGATCGTGAGCAACGTGGTCGGCGCGATCGTGATCACGGTGCTCATCCTGCGCCCGCGCCTGTTCACGCGGCCCGACCGCGTCGGCAGCGTGTGGCGCGCACTGCGGCTCGACACCGTGCTGATGATCATCGTGACGGGAGTGGTCTACAACGCCCTTCTCGCTGAGGGCGGCAAGGAGGGCTGGGACGCCCTGAGCAACATGATGGTGCACGTCGTAATGCCCATCGTCACGCCGCTCGTGTGGCTCATCGCCGGTCCGCGTCGCCTCGTGCGCCAGGGCACGGTGTTCGCCGCACTCGTGCTGCCCCTCCTGTGGGCCGCCTATGCCCTGATCCGCGGGCAGGTCATCGGCGCCTACCCCTATCCCTTCCTCGACGTCGCCACCAACGGATGGGTGTCGGTCCTCAGCTTCATCGGCGTGATCCTGATCGTCGCGATCATCCTCGGCTACGTGCTCCTCGGCCTGGATCGAGTGATGGCTCGCCTGACCCGCGCCGAGGATGAGTCGGACTGACGCCATGGCCCGCATCGCGCTCATCACCGGGGCGGCCCGAGGCATCGGCGCCGCCATCGCACGGCGCTTCTCGCAGGACGGCATGGCCGTGGCCCTGCTCGACATGGACGAGGCCGGTGCTCAGGAGACGGCCCGGCAGATCACCTCAGACGGGGGCAGCGCCATCGCCATCCGCGCGGATGTCACCGATGAGCAGCAGGTGGCCGACGCAGTCGCTCGTACGACGGGTGAGCTTGGTGCACCGACGGTGCTGGTCAACAACGCGGGAATCCTGCGCGACAACCTGCTCTTCAAGATGACCCTCGATGACTGGGACGCGGTCATGAACGTGCACCTGCGCGGAGCCTTCCTCCTGACCCGCGCAGTGCAGAGCCACATGGTCGCGGCCAAGTGGGGGCGGGTCATCTCCCTCAGCAGCATCTCCTCGCTGGGCAACCGCGGGCAGGTCAACTACTCCGCGGCCAAGGCCGGGCTCCAGGGGTTCACCAAGACCGTGGCCATCGAGCTGGGCCCCTTCGGGGTCACCGCCAACGCCATAGCCCCGGGCTTCATCGCATCGGAGATGACCCGGGCCACCGCAGAGCGGATGGGCGTGGACTTCGACGAGTTCACGTCGGGCGTTGCCGCCCAGACACCGGTTCGCCGTGTCGGGGTGCCCGAGGACGTCGCGAACGTGGCGTCATTTCTCGCATCCGACGGTGCCTCGTTCGTCTCCGGTCAGGTCATCTACGTGGCCGGCGGTCCGACGAACTGAGGCTCAGCTCTCCGTGGGCTCCGTGGGCTCCCTGGGGGCAGGGGCATTCCTCCCCCGCTCGTAGTCGCGGGACTGCTTCTCGAGCACCTGCGGAAGCAGCTCGTACCTCCTGCCGTAGGTCTGCAGCAGGGCCAGCAGCATCGCAGCGACGGGAACGGCGAGGAACGCACCGGCGACTCCGAACAGTGCGGCACCGAGGAGCACCGCACCGAAGGCGACCGCGGGATTGACGTCGACGGCGCGTGCGCTGATCTTCGGCTCGATCGTGAGGTTCTCCACCTGCTGGTAGACGATCGCCCAGATCAGCGCCGCGACGCCGACCCACGGGGTGCCGCTCAGCAGGCCGACGATCACGGGCAGCACGATCGCGATGTAGGTGCCGATCGTCGGCACGAACTGGGCGACGATGCCGGTCCACAGGGCGAGCGGAAGCCAGTAGGGCATCCCGATGAAGAAGAACACGACGGCGCTGGTGGACGAGTTGATGCCCGCCAGGATCACGCGGGCTCCGATGTAGCCGCCGGTCTTCTTCGCGGTCGTCGTCCACACCGTGAACACGATGTCCTGCATGCGCGGTGGGAACAGGCCAGCGATCCAGCGTTCGAACCTCGGCATGTCGGCGGAGAGGTAGAACGTGAAGAGCGCGAAGGTGAAGATCCCGAAGACACTGCCCACGACCGACACCACGAACGACAGCAGGCTGACGCCGATGCTCGCTGCAGCCGTGGCGAGCTGCTCGGTGCTGAGCCCGGACATCTCGAGGATGGAGCCCTGGGAGAGCTCGAGATTGAATGTCACGTTGATCCACGTGATGGTCTCGTCGATGAGTTCGGGGATCAGCATGATCAGCTGCACCATCTGATCGACGAGGAGTGCTCCGAAGAGGAGGAAGAAGACGGCCGCGAACAGCAGGGCCGAGCCCATCACCACCATGGTCGCAACCCCGCGCCTCATCCAGCGGGAGAGCCAGTTCACCGCGGGGGCCATGGCGATGGCAGCGAACCACGACATCAGCACCGTGAAGATCACGCCGCCGCCGTCATCCAGGACGAAGTACAGGAACAGGCCGAGGGCGACGACGGCCAGCACGACAAGGCCGGAACGCCAGAGGTTCGCGGGATCGAAGGTCACCTGCGTGCGGGTCTGTGGCTGAGGAGCCTGTGACGACGAGGGTTCCATACCTGAGCGCTCCCTTCGGATGAGTCCCGGCGCCACTGGCTTCGGGCGCAGTCGCAGGCTACTTGCTCGTCTGCGGCTCGCTCCGTCGCCGCGCTTCGATCCAGCGCAGCGAGACGACGCCGATGACGATCCAGCTGACCAGGCCGAGAATCGCCATGAGGATCGCCAGCACGACCAGCAGGGGCGAGCTCCAGGCCTGAGCGAGATCAGCGCTCGCCACGGCTACCGCCGCAATCGGGAAGACGTAGCTCCAGGAGGACGGACTGAACGTCAGGTAGGCGCGACCCCGCCCGGCCGTCAGGATCCCTACGACCAGGAGCCACCAGAGGCTGAACCCGATCATCATGCCGGCGACGAGGGTTGTCACGGGTGTGACGGAGGACGGTGGCAGACCGAGGAGGGTGGGCGTGACGCCTGGAAGGGCGATGAACGCCACTGCCGATGCCGCACTCGGGCTCATGAGGATCCATGCGGTCGGGACGCCCGACGTCGGTGCCAGCGGCGCGGCGACGAGCCGACGCAGCACCAGGGTGCCGATGAAGAGGAACAGCACGAACCCTGCACCGAGGAAGAGCACCGCGAGCGGGGCGGCGAAGTCGTCGAGCGGGGTGCTGCCGGTGGTGCACAGGCGTGCGAAGGCCGCGGCGGACAGCAGCAGGACGGTCTGCGGCATGAACCACACGCCGGAGACGTCGTCGTCCTGTGATGCACCCGGGTTCGAGATCACGGAGGAGAAGAACACGAGGGTCAGCAGGAGGTCGGCGACCGCGACGATCACCGTGACCATGACGAGGATCCAGCCCACAGCGGCATAGTCGGAGATCCGCGGCAGACCTGCCTCGAGGGCGAGGACGATCATGAGGATGGAACCGGGCACCGCCGCGTATGCGGGACCGCGCTGACGTGAGCGCAACTCGCCCCAGATCACCGACCAGGAAGTCCGTGCCTGCGCGTTCGCGACGATTATCGCGACGATGGCCAGGATCGCAACCGACAGCAGCACCCAGCCGAGCACCCGGAAACCGGTCCCGGGGACACCGGCATCGTCGGGCAGCCGAAAGGCGGCGACGGCCAGGGCCGCCGTTCCCATGACGCCGCTGAACCATCCCGGATGCGAGCGCAACCGCTCCTGTGCCGACGCGGCGGGCTCACTCACGGTGTCACAGTAGCGACGGCGATCGGCGGCGGTCGGCCCTCACGGCAGCGGCAGCCATTCCACCTGTGCACCTGCAGGCACGAGGCGCTCTGCGACCACCGCGAAGCCGCTGGAGCGGGCCAGCCCGCGCAGCATGGCCGATCCCCCGTACGGGGACAGCACGAAGGCCCCGTCGACGATCGTCCCGGCGATCAGCCGCGTGTGACCGACGGGTGCACGCAGCTCGTCAGCCGTGCGAACGCGCTCGAGGGGGGACGGGGATCGACCGAGCAGTGCGTCCAAGGCGGGCACCGCGAGGGTGACGAAGCCGACGACCGCGGAGTGGGGATTGCCCGGCAGGCTCACCACGGGGACGGGAAGGCCGTCGCCACCCGGCACGGCGGCGAGGAGCATCGGGTGCCCGGGGCGCACGGCGACGCGGTCGACCACGAGCCGGCCGTGCAGGGCGTCAATGGCACTGCGCACATGGTCACGCGGGCCGTCGGCGGTGCCCCCGGTGGTGATGACGAGATCGGCGTCCGCGACGGCCGCCGCGAGGACCCGGTGCACGGAGGCCGGATCGTCGTCCACCTGCTCCCGGCGCACGACCTGCGCCCCGGTGCGGGCCACCCATCCCGGCAGCTGCGGGCCCAGCGAGTCGCGCACGCGCCCCGCGGCCGGGACCCCCTCGGCGAGGAGCTCGTCGCCGAGCAGGACCACGACGACACGCGGGCGCCGGGTGACCTCGACAACGTCGTGCCCGGTGGCCGCGAGGAATCCGGCCAGGGCTGGCCCGATGTCGGTGCCGGCCCGCGCGACGAGGTCGCCGACCTCGCACTCCTCGCCTGCGGGACGGATGTCAGCGCCGGCCGTCGCGAGTCCACTGACCGTGGCGCCGTCGACCGTGGCGTCCTCCCACCGGAGCACGGCCTCGACGCCCTCCGGCACCACCGCGCCCGTGGCGATCCGCACGGCCTCGCCGCGCGACAGCGTGCGGTTCCACGGATTCCCTGCGGGCACATCCCCGACGATGAGCCAGGGTGACGGGCCGCTGACGGCCCAGCCATCCATCGCCGAGGAGTCGAAGGACGGCAGCCGGCACATCGCCCGGGCGTCGGCACCGAGCACACGGCCGTCGAGGTCGTCGACGCGCACCAGCTCAGACGGAAGGCGCGTGGCGATCACATGGGCTGCCGCCCGTGCCTCGGACCAGTGCGCCTCACGCAGGATCGCCATCACACCTCTTCATCGAACGGATGCCGCGCCCGACGAGCGGTCACCGCCCATCGCTCGG
>JBIIJX010000140.1:0-6690 GCA_044233495.1 Candidatus Nanopelagicales bacterium | reverse complement strand
ACTGCGCCGACGGGGACGGTGATCGCGGTCTGGGGCCCCTTGGGGCCACCCGCCCCCACGACGGTGGCGCTGGGCGTCGCGGAGGTCCTTGCCGAGGAGGGGCGGCGGGTCTGCCTGGTCGATGCCGACACCTATGCCCCTTCGGTGGCGATGGCACTCGGCCTGGTCGAGGAGACCAGCGGGCTGTCCGCGGCCTGCCGGTCGGCGGAGGCGGGCACGCTGAGTCCGGCGGCCCTCACCGCACTGGCGATGTCCGTGGCGTCGCCCGCGAGCGGAGACTGGCGTGTCCTGGGCGGCATCGCGCGGATCGACCGCTGGGCGGATCTTCGGCCGACAGGGCTGGATCGACTGTGGCCGGTGGCCCGCGCCGCGTTCGACGTCGTCGTGGTCGACACCGGCTTCTGCCTCGAGACCGATGACTCGCCGGATGCCTGGGGTCGACAGCGGAACGCCGCGGCCCGCAGCGCCCTGGCGCAAGCCGATCACGTCCTGGCCGTGGCGGACGACTCTCCGCTCGGCGCGGCGCGGCTGCTGGCAGCCTGGCAGCAGGTCAGCGCTGCCTCTGCCGGGGCACCGGCCTCCGTTGTCCGCAACCGGGCGTCAGGTCGGGGAGCGCAGTGGCGCGAGGTCGTCGGCTCGCGCATCGGCACCGACCGTGTCCTCGATGTGCCGCACGACCCCCGCACGCTGCGCATGTGCTGGAGCACCGGGCGGAGCCTGGGGGAGGCCGGCCGGCGATCCTCGGTGCGTCGCGCCCTGGCCACGGTCGCGGGTGCGTCCGTGTCAAGATGGAGACCTACTAGCGAGTAGTTCAGGTCCCATGGCGCCCCGGTCGGAGCCTCGGGACGGTCGAGGAGGTGGATGTGTCCAGTCGGATGTCCGCCTTCGACGCGTCCTTCCTGTTCATGGAGACGCCCACGACTCCCATGCACTCCGGCGGGGTCGCGGTGTTCGAGCCGCCCGCCGGCGGGTTCGACCACGAGCGGCTCGTGCGCCTGATCAGCCAGCGTCTTCCCTTCGTCCCGCGCTACCGGCAGCGGGTGCGGGAGGTGCCGTTCGGGGTGGCGCGTCCGGTATGGGTCGACGACGAGCGCTTCGATGTCACGTACCACGTGCGCCGCTCGGCCCTGCCAAGGCCCGGATCCATGTCGCAACTGCACGAGCTCGTGGCCCGAATCATGAGCCGTCCCCTCGATCGCACGCGACCACTGTGGGAGATGTACCTCGTCGAAGGACTCGCCGACGGCAGCTTCGCGATCATCACCAAGAGCCATGAGGCCCTGATTGACGGGCTGTCCGCGGTCGACATCGCGCAGGTGATGCTGGATGCCACGCCCGACGCGGTCCCCGGGCCCACCGACAGCTGGCGTCCACGCACCGAGCCGACCAGCATCGAGCTGCTGTCGGAGGCGCTCACCGAGCTCAGCACGCGACCGGCTGCAGCGGTCGATGCCGTGCGCGAGACCGCCGAGGACATCTCCCATGCGATCACGACGGTGGGAGGAAAGGTCCTCGGCATGGTGTCGGCGGCCCTCGCCATCGCCCGTGCTCCCGTGTCGAGCCCCCTGAACGTGCCGATCGGCGAGCAGCGCCGGTTCACGACGGTCGACCTGCCGCTCGCCGAGATCAAGCAGGTGCGGCGTGCCCTCGGCGGCACGCTCAACGACGTCATCCTCGCCGTGCTCACGGGCGGCCTGCGCGGCTGGCTCCAGGCGCGCGGGCATCCACCGACGCAAGGTGCCGTGCTGCGCGCGATGCTGCCGGTGAGCATCGCGGTGCCGGCGTCCGGCTCCGGTCACGCCGGGGGCAACCGGGTCTCGGCAACGCTGGTGGAGCTTCCGGTGGGCGAGGCTGATCCGGCAGTCCGCCTCCAGCAGGTGTGCTACCAGCTGGCCGTGCTCGATGAGAGCTCGCACTTCGTCGGCGCCGATGCGATCGTCGGGATCGCCGGATTCGGGCCCCCCACGCTGCACGCCCTCGGTGCACGCGTCGGCGCGACAGTCTCGAACCGGCTCTACAACCTCGTCATCACGAATGTGCCCGGCCCTCAGCGGCCCCTGTACGCCGCAGGCTCGCGCATGGTGTCGGCCTACCCTGTCGTGCCGCTGACGCACAACCAGGCACTCAGCATCGGCGTCATCTCCTACGACGGTGGCGTCTACGTCGGGCTGTACGCCGACCGGGATGCCATGGTCGACATCGACGTCCTCGCGGGGTGTATCGAGGAGGCCATGGACGAACTGATCGAGCGATCGCGCTCCTCGATCCGCTCGCTGCGCGTCGTGTCCGATGACGGCATCGCCCCGGGGGCGGAGACCACAGCATGACCGATGCTGCGGTCAAGGGTCACGCTCCGCGCCGCGGCCTCGTCCTCGGTGGCGGAGGTGTGCTGGGTGGCACGTGGGCGCTGGGCGCCCTCGCCGCCATGGAGCAGGAGTTCGGTTTCCGCGCCGGCGATGCCGACGTCATCGTCGGCACATCAGCCGGCTCAGTCCTGGCGGCCATGCTCGGGGCCGGTGTCAGCGTCGACCAGCTGCGTCGGCACTACAACGAGGAGCCCGTGACCGAGGGTCCGCTCGCGGGCTACGACTTTGATCCCGTGCGGGCGACCGGCGGCCACCGCCCGGCGATGCCGCGATCGCTGAGTCCGGGATCCCCCCGGTTGATCGGCTCCACCATGCGCCGCCTGGGCCAGGTGCCGGCCACGGCAGTGCTGTCCGGCTTCATGCCCGAGGGGGCACGCACCCTGGACCGCGTGGGCCACCTCGTCGATGCGGTGACCCCGATGGGCGAGTGGTCCCCTCACCCGGGCGTGTGGGTCGTCGCGATGGACTACGCCGACGGCAAGCGGGTGGTCTTCGGCCGCCCGGGAGCACCCGTGGTTCCGCTGGCCGATGCCGTCATGGCCTCGTGCTCGATCCCCGGGTGGTTCGCTCCCGTCGTGATCCGCGGCCACACCTATGTCGACGGCGGAGCCGTGTCCGCCACGTCGATCGACGTGGTTGCCCATGCGGGGCTCGACGAGGTGTACGTCGTCGCACCCATGGTGAGTTTCGCCATGGATCGGCCCACCAGCGTTGCCCACCGCCTCGAGCGACGATGGCGCGAGGAGGTGACGAAGGCTGCCGTGCGCGAGGCGGATGTCGTGCGCGTAGCGGGCACGACCGTCCGAATGGTCGGCCCGGGTCCGGAGGACCTCGTCGCGCTCGGCGCGAACCTCATGGACGGGGCGCGCATCCGACTGGTGCTCGAGACGTCGCTGGGCACCAGCGGGGCTGCGTGGCGTGCGTCGGACGACGTCGCCCGCGTCGGCTGATTCGGTGCAGGTCTCCGCACGTCGAACGCCCGTCAGCCGGTGAGCCACTCCGTCGCGACGATCGTCTCCTTCGCGAGGTACTTCTGCGTCATCTCGGCGGCCACCTTCTCGACCTTCCCGCCGACGAACGGAACGCTCGCCTTGAACTCCCCGCGGTTGGCGAGGGTCGAGGACGTCGTGCTCCCGGAAAGGATGATGGTGCCGGTGTAGGCGAGGGGGGCGTGGAAATCCACCGAGACCCGCGCTGACGTCTCACCTGAGGGCCCGGGGGCGGACCACTCCTGGGCCTCGGTGACCGTCAGGTGCTCGCCCACGAAGGCGGTGGCGTACGACGGCACCTCCGCCGGCATGGATCGCGTGCAGGTGATCGTCACCCCACCGTCGGGGCGCTCGTCGACAACGACCGTGATGTCGAAGGCCCCGGTGCGCTCGGCCTTGGCGCGTACGAATTCCGGATTCTGCAGAACGGCCAGAACCCGAGCGGGGTCAGCCGGCAGGCTCTGGTCGTACTCGAGTCGGGTCGCCATCACAGGCCTCCTGGGTGCGTGTGCGGGCGGATCCGCAGCGCTGTCATCCTGCCCCACGGCCGACGACGCCGCCTCCCGCCGTCCCGTCCACGGCCGTCCACGCCGGACATCCGGATTTCGGCGGACGGCCCGCGTGGAGTCACCAAGAGACCGGTGGACGGGCCGTCCGGTCGCTAGCGTGGTGGTGTCGGCGTACAACGAGGTGCGCCGACGGCCCTCGTCGGGTCCCTCGAGCGAACGACAGGCGGATGTCGTGGCGGGTCACTCGATCGCCGAGCTGCGGGAGCAGATTGCCGGAATAGGCGATGAGCACACCCGACTCGTGGCGGACATGCTCACACGGCACCTGTGGGACGAGGACGACCTCTCGCTCGAGCGTCTGGTCCAGACCGCAGGCGAACTCCTCTCCTTCGCGGCCGTTCGCTCCCCGGGCCAGGCGCTGGTGCAGGTCGGCGAGCGCGTCGGGCGCGCCTCGACCGTCCTCATGGTGGCAACCGACGACATGCCTTTCCTGGTCGACTCCGTCACCAACGCGGTCGCCGCCTTGGGGCGAACCGTGGATGTCGTGCTGCATCCGACCCTCCGGGTTCGTCGTGACGATTCCGGGGCGCTGATCGAGGTCCGTTCAGCTGATGCTGGCGCATCCACCGAGCCGGGCTTCCTCGCGGAGTCGTGGATGTGGATCGAGATGGACCGCGAGTTCGCCGAGGCGGCGGACAGCGCGTTGGGTGCCATGGTCGGCCAGGTGCTCGCTGACGTCCGCAACGCCGTCGAGGACTGGTCGGCCATGCAGGCCCGCATGCTGGATATCGCCGACGGCATCGCGGCGGCACCGCCGACGGGTGTGCCCGCACAGGAGACCGAGGAGACGGTTGCCTACCTCCGCTGGCTGGCCGACGAGAACTTCACGTTCCTCGGGTACCGCGAGTACGACCTGAAGTCGGTCGACGGCGAGGACGTCCTCGTGCCGGTGGACGGGACGGGCAAGGGCATCCTGCGCACCACACCCACCCCGGATGCCCCCACCGTCATGTCGAAGAGCTTCGCTGTCCTTCCGGCCGAGGTGCGTGCCATGGCGCGCCGCCCCGAGCTGCTGGTGCTGAGCAAGGCCAACTCGCGCTCGACCGTGCATCGACGGGTGTACCTGGACTACGTCGGAGTCAAGCGCTTCGACGCCGACGGTGCGGTGACGGGGGAGCGCAGGTTCCTCGGCCTGTACTCCTCCAGTGCCTACACGCAGAGCGTGCTGGGCATCCCGATCCTGCGGGCCAAGGCACAGTTGCTCGAGCGCCAGCTCGCCGTGACACCGGGCTCCCATGATCAGAAGGACCTCATCGCCTTCCTCGAGACGTACCCGCGCGACGAGCTGTTCCAGACGCGCGACGCAGACCTGCTTGCCGTGGCGGAGTCCGTGCTCCACCTGCAGGAGCGTCGCCGCACCCAGCTCTACCTGCGCCCGGACGACTACGGGCGGTTCATGTCGTGCATGGTGTATCTGCCGCGCGACCGATACACGACCGCCGTGCGCCTGCGCATCGAGAGGCTGCTGGCCGAGGCTCTGGGCGGCATCAGCGTGGAGTTCACGGCACGGGTCACCGAGTCCGTGCTCGCGCGCCTGCACTTCGTCGTGCACGTGCCACCCGGCCAGGGGCTCCCCGCCGTCGATCCGCGGGAACTGGAGGCACGGGTCGCGTCCGCTGCCCGGAGCTGGGAGGACGAGTTCGCCGCAGAGCTCACCACGCGCATGGGCGACGCCGATGCCGCGTTGCTGCAGCGCACGTACGGCCGTGCCTTCCCGGAGTCCTACAAGGAGGACTTCAGTCCCGAGCGCGGCGTCCTGGATGCACAGCGGATCCAGGAACTCCAGCCGGGCGAGCTGTCGCTCGAGGTGTACCAGCCGGCGAATGCCGACCAGCGCGACATCCGACTGAAGATCACCAGGATCGGCCCGTCGATCTCGCTGTCCACGGTGCTTCCCATCCTCGCCTCCATGGGCCTTGACGTCGTCGACGAGTACCCCTACGAGATCGCACGGGCGCTGCAGGAGCCGGCGTGGATCCTCGACTTCGGCATGCGACTGCCCGAGGGCGACATCGCCGGCCGTTCCACCCTGGCAGAGCGGCTGGACGAGGCCTTCGTGGCCGTCTGGGATGACCGCGCCAGCATCGACGGCTTCAATGCGCTGATCGTCACCGGAGGCATGGGCTGGCGGGATGTCCTGATCCTGCGCGCCTACGCCCGCTACATGCGGCAGATCGGCTCCCCGTTCAGCCAGTCGCTCATCGAGGAAGTGGTGACTGCCCATCACCAGATTGCCGACCGGCTCGTGGAACTGTTCCGGATCCGCTTCGATCCGGCCTTCGCCGGCGATCGGGCGACGCGCGAGCAAGACGTCAGTGCCTCCATCGTCCAGGCGCTCGACGAGGTCGCGAGCCTGGACCAGGACCGCATCCTGAGGTCCTTCCTCGTCCTCATCCGCGCGACGCTGCGGACGAACTTCTTCCAGGCCGGTCCGGACGGCCTCGAGCGGGCCTCGATAGCCGTCAAGCTCGACCCCCAGCAGGTCCCGGACATGCCGCTGCCGAGGCCCAAGTTCGAGATCTGGGTGTTCACCCCGCGCGTGGAGGGCGTGCACCTGCGCTTCGGTCCGGTGGCGCGCGGCGGGCTGCGCTGGAGCGATCGGCAGGAGGACTTCCGCACCGAGATCCTCGGTCTGGTCAAGGCGCAGGAGGTCAAGAACGCCGTCATCGTCCCCGTCGGCGCCAAGGGAGGCTTCTACGCCAAGCGGCTTCCGGATCCCGCAGTCGACCGGGATGCCTGGCTGGCGGAGGGCAAGGCCGCCTACCG
>JBIIJX010000139.1:0-6699 GCA_044233495.1 Candidatus Nanopelagicales bacterium | reverse complement strand
GCGTCGTCTCCGTCGACTACTGCCGCGCGAACGGCTTCCTCAAGGGCATGGGCATCGAGGTGCCGACCCTCGAGGACATGACGTCCCCGGCTCCGACCGGCTCGTACACCACGGGCGCGGGCGGCGAGTACGAGATCGTCTGCCTCGAGGCCACGGGTGCCAACGAGGCCGGCGGCAAGACGGGCATGGAGACCTGCCTCTCGAAGAACCCCGACATCAACGTCGTCTACACGATCAACGAGCCGACCGCCTTCGGTGCCGCTGAGGCCCTCAAGGCTGCTGGCAAGACGATCGGCACGGACGTCTTCGTGGTGTCGGTCGACGGCGGCCTCGCCGGCGTCGAGGCTGTCAAGGCGGGCACGATTCAGGCCACCTCGCAGCAGTACCCGCTGAAGATGGCGTCCCTGGGCGTCGAGGCGATCAAGACGATCGCCGACGGCGGCGCGGCACCGGAGAACACCTCGGCCAACGGCCAGTTCTTCGACACCGGCGTCGTGCTCTGCACGGACGATCCCATGGAGACGGTTGTGTCCGCTCCGCAGGAGTCCGCGCAGTTCTGCATCGACAACGCCTGGGGCTGATCCTCAGCCTTCATCAGGTAGTGCGCGGGGCGGCAATCCACGGATTGCCGCCCCGCGTCACGCCGGAACGGCTAACGTCCTTTCCAACGATCCCCCTTGAGCCGGGAGGCCACCCTCGTGAGCACCGCCACCACGACTGATCTCGCCGAGGAGTTCATGGAGCGGCGCACGCCGCTCCAGCGGGTCCAGGGAGTCCTGCACAGGTATCCCTACCTGAGTCCGCTCATCGTCCTCGTCGTCGCCGTCATCGTCTTCTACCTGCTGAACGAACGCTTCCTGCTGCCCCAGAACCTCTCGTTCATGACGCAGCAGACGGTGGTCGTCGGAACGCTGGCGATCGCCCAGACGCTGGTCATCCTGACCGCCGGCATCGACCTGAGCATCGGCGCCGCCACGACCCTGGCCCAGATGACGATGGCCAACCTCGCGGTCTTCGTCACGGCCTCGAACGTGCTGCCCATCGCTGGGCAGAACCCCTATGTCGCGATCTTCATCGGCATCCTCGTCGGCGTGCTCACCGGCGTCATCAACGGCTTCCTCATAGTGCGGCTGAACTTGCCGCCGTTCATCGTGACGCTCGGCACCCTGTCGGTCTTCACCGCACTGACGCTCATCCTCTTCAAGGCGCGTACGATCCAGGCGCCGGAGATGCCCGAGGTCATGAAGTGGCTCGGGAACACCTTCCAGATCGGTGACTTCCAGCTGCTCTACGGCGTGATCCTGATGCTGATCATGTACGTGATCTTCGGATACATCCTGAAGAACACCGCCTGGGGCCTCCACGTGTACGCCGTGGGCGACGACCCCAATGCCGCGCAGCTGTCGGGCATCTCGACCAAGCGGGTCATCTTCAGCGTCTACGTCGTCTCGGGCCTGATCATCGGCATCGCTGGCTGGCTGACCATCGGCCGCGTCGGATCGGCCAGCCCGAATCCGGATCCGCTGCTCAACCTCGACACCATCACCGCAGTCGTGATCGGCGGAACGTCGCTGTTCGGCGGTCGTGGAACGCTGCTGGGCACCCTCATCGGTGCCTTCATCATCACCGTCGTCCAGAACGGCCTCTCGCTCGCGGGCCTCGACCAGGCCTACCGAGTCCTCGCCATCGGCGTCCTGGTCATCGTCGCGGTCGCCGTCGACCAGTGGATCAGAAAGGTGAAGGCATGACCACCGCAACCGCCACCCCGATTCTCCAGGGCCGCGACCTCGTCAAGACCTTCGGTCGTGTCGTCGCCCTCGACGGCGCCAACCTCGAGCTGTACCAGGGCGAGGTCCTCGCCGTCGTCGGCGACAACGGCGCCGGGAAGTCCAGCCTCATCAAGTGCTTCGCCGGCGCCCACTCCCCAGATGCTGGCGAGATGCACGTCAAGGGAGAGCGTGTCGACTTCAAGAGCACCAACGAGGCGCGGAGACACGGCGTCGAGACGGTGTTCCAGACCCTTGCGGTAGCACCCGCTCTGGACATCTCCAGCAACCTGTACCTCGGGCGCGAGCAGCGCAAGCCGGGATTCCTGGGCACCGTGTTCCGCACCCTCGACAAGAAGAAGATGCGGCAGGACTCCGCCCAGCACCTGAAGGACCTCGGCATCAGCACCCTGCAGAACATCACGCAGGCGGTCGAGACTCTCTCCGGCGGCCAGCGCCAGGCCGTGGCCGTAGCGCGTGCCGCCGCCTTCGGCAGCCAGGTGATCATCCTCGACGAGCCGACGGCCGCCCTCGGCGTCAACGAGTCGGCGCGAGTCCTGAAGATGATCCAGGACCTGCGCGACCGCGGGCTCTCGGTCATCCTCATCTCGCACAACATGCCGCAGGTGTTCGAGGTCGCCGATCGCATCCACGTGGCCCGTCTCGGCAAGCGGGCGGCGGTGGTGACCCCGCAATCCGCGTCCATGAACGACGTCGTCGCCATCATGACCGGTGCGATGAAGGTGCCCGAGGACGAGCAGCAGCTCACCCCCGTCCGCTGACGCTACGACTGACCCCGGGTGCCCCACGTTTCGCGGAGCACCCGGGGTCAGTCGTAGAGAGCAGGGCGGGCGGGCAGGACGACCTGCACACGCTGGCCGGATCTCAGCGACTCGATCGCCCGGTTGGCGACGACCGCGCCCACGTAGCCATCCCAGGTCGAGGCACCCGGGAGCGGGCCTCCGTCGACGAGGTGGGTGATCCACGCCTGCAGCTGCAGCCGGTAGGCCTCCTGGAAGCGCCCGAGCCACTGATGTGGCAGATCGTGACCGCGGTGCAGGGCTCGCGACATCGTGACGTAGGCGCCGTCCGCCATCTCCGCCGCTCCCGAACCTCCCGTCACCGCGCAGGTGACCTCGTATCCCAGCTGGGACTGCACGTACATCTCGATGTCGATGATCGTCCCCTGTGTGGTCTTCAACAGGATGAAGAGCGGGTCGTGCTGTCCTTCCGGGGTGAGAGGCCCGTTGCGGCCGGTGAGCACTTCGACCCACGCATACTCGTCGTCGGTGAGCCAGCGATTGATGTCGATCTCGTGGATCGCGGCATTCGTGATGCTGAGCTCACTGTCGAGCCCGTAGGGCGCTGTCTCGTTGCGGTGGGAGTTGCGGATGATGAGCGGATCGCCGATGCCACCCGCACCTAGGCCGTCCTTCAGCTCGACATATCCCGGATCGAACCGGCGCATGAACCCCATCATGATGAGCCGACGACCCAGGGAGACCTCCGCATCGAGGACGCGCCTGGCATCGGCCTCGGACGGCGACAGTGGCTTCTCGCACAGGGTCGGCTTGCCGGCGGCCAGGCAGGTGAGCGCCTGCTCAGCGTGGAACTGGTCGGGTGAAGCGATCAGCACGGCGTCGACATCGTCGGAGCAGACGACATCGTGGTAGGACGACACCGCTCGGGCATCCAACTCGGCGGCCAGTTCGCGCGCCCGCGTCTCGTCAAAGTCGTAGATCACGCTGACGGTGGAGCCGGCCACACGGCTCGACAGGTCGCGGGCATGCGACGTGCCGATGTTCCCCGCACCGATGAGTCCCACACGAATGGTCATGGGGGCATTCTGGCGGCCGTCGCCGAGCGCGTCACGCAGATAGGCTGGGAGTGCCACTGACCCACGACCGGAGACCCCCATGGCCGAACGCACCTTCTGCGCCGAGCTCACCGGCTCGTTCTCCACCTCTGCTGCCCAGAACCCCACTGTCGCGATCATGGAGGCCGCGTTCGCCGATGCCGGGATCGACTACCGCTACGTGAACTGCGAGGTGCCGCCTGAGGATCTCGCTGGAGCCGTCCGCGGCGCGATCGCCATGGGGTGGCGGGGGTTCAACTGCTCGATCCCCCACAAGGTCGCAGTCATCGAGCACCTCGACGCGCTGGCTGAGTCCGCATCGATCATCGGTGCCGTCAACACCGTCGTCATCGATCGCAGCAGCGGGAGGCCCCGTCTGTCCGGGGAGAACACCGACGGGCAGGGATTCGTGGCCTCCCTGCGCCCCGTGCGCGACCCCGCCGGACAGCATGTCGTGGTGCTCGGGGCGGGTGGAGCGGCACGCGCGATCGCGATCGAGGTGGCCCTCGCAGGCGCGCTCAGCATCACCATCGTCAACCGGACCCCGGAGCGGGGTGAAGCCGTCGCTGAACTGGTCGACACACGCACCCCGGCCGCTGGCCGCTACCTGCCCTGGACTCCACACCTGCATGTGCCGCACGGCACCGGGATCCTCATCAATGCCACGAACATCGGATTCCACCCGCACGAGGACGCCACTCCGGATGTCGACATGTCGACCGTCGATCCCCACACGGTCGTGGCCGACGTGGTGGTGAACCCCCCGGAGACGAACTTCCTGAGGGCCGCGGCGGCGCAGGGCTGCACGACCCTGGACGGACTCGGCATGCTGGTCAACCAGGCCCTGATCAACGCCCGCCTGTGGACCGGTCGTGACCTCAGCGGTGCCGTCATGCGCCGCGAGCTGGAGGACATCTTCGGCCTCTGAGCCCCCTGATCGCTGTCCGCCCAAGGGGTGGCTCCCCGACCCCTTGGCCTGACAGAATCCCCCCATGACTGCACCCGGATACGCTGCCCCGTCCGCCAAGGCCCCCTTGGTCCCCTTCGACGTCCCCCGTCGCGATCTCGGCCCGCATGACGTCGGCATCGACATCAAGTACGCCGGCATCTGCCACTCCGACATCCATCAGGCCCGCGAGGAGTGGGCCGCCTCCATCTTCCCGATGGTGCCCGGCCACGAGATCGCGGGCATCGTCAGCGGCGTCGGCTCGGAGGTCACGCACGTCAAGGTCGGCGATCGCGTCGGAGTCGGCTGCAACGTCGGCTCCTGCGGCTCCTGCCCCACCTGCCAGCGAGGTGAGCAGTCCTACTGCTCGGTGCAGATCGCACCGACCTACAACGGCTACGAGATGGACGGCGTCACCCCGACCTACGGCGGGTACTCCTCCTACGTCGTGACCAACGAGGACTTCGTCTTCCACATCCCCGACAGCCTCGGCCTCGATGTCGCTGCCCCGCTGCTGTGCGCCGGCATCACGCTGTACCAGCCCCTGGCCGAGTGGAAGGCCGGGCCCGGGGTGCGCGTGGGCATCGTCGGCCTCGGCGGTCTCGGCCACATGGGCGTGAAGATCGCCGCGGCCATGGGCGCCGAGGTCACGCTGATCAGCCACTCGCCCAGCAAGGAGGCCGACGCCTACGCCCTCGGGGCCAAGAACTTCCTGCTGTCCAGCGACAAGGAGGCGATGAAGGCCGCCAACGCGTCCCTCGATCTCATCGTCAACACCGCCTCGTCCATGACGCGGCTGGATCCCTACCTCCGTCTCCTGGACTTCGACGGCACGATGGTCATCGTCGGGCTGCCGGAGAACGACCTGACCCTGAGCGCCTTCAACCTCGTCTCGCATCGTCGTCGCCTGTCCGGCACGAACAACGGCGGAATCCCGCAGACGCAGGAGATGCTTGACTTCTGCGGCAAGCACGGCCTCGGCGCCGACATCGAAGTGATCGGCTTCGATCGGGTCAACGAGGCCTGGGACCGCGTCGTCGCCAGCGATGTGAAGTACCGGTTCGTGCTCGACACCTCGACGCTCTGAGCGAGCGCAGCAGGCGAAGGACTACAAGCGCAGGAGAGGGCGGGTCAGGCACGTCGGCCCGCCCTCACCCTTGTTGATCTCGCTCGCGGCGTACGTGTGCACCTCGACCCCGTGGTCCCGAAGGGCTCTGGCCGTCGCGTCGTTGCCCTCGGCGATGACGACGGCACCCGGAGCGACCGCGAGGATGTTGCACCCGAGTGAGGCGTAGTCCTCCTCGGGAACGGAGATGGTCGCGATGCCGCGCACGGCCAGCGCCTGCAGCAGCGCAACCGGCGCGAGCCGTTCGTAGACGACGGCGAGGTCCTCGCGGACCGGCGACACCACCGACATCAGGTGCAGGCAGTACTCGGGCCCGAAGTCGTGCGGCATGTCGAAACGCTCCACCGCAATGCCCTGCGGACCCAGCATCGCGGTCAGCTGGTCGACGGCCGCCTGGTTCGTTCGGTACGTCCGGCCGACCGCCAGCGTCGCGGGATCGAGCCAGAACATGTCGCCGCCGTCGGCCGTCGCCGGGGCCGTGAGTCGACCGACGACAGGGACACCCAGGTCGGCAAGCTGCGACGTCAGCAGGGGCGGTTCGCCCATGCGCACGGCCTTGGCCCCTCTCAGTTCGATGACGCCGCCGGGAACGACGAATGCCGGGTCGTAGGTGAAGATCGCGTCCGGCATGTCCTCCTCCGGTGGCAGCACCTCAACCGAGCAGCCCAGCCGCTCCAGCAGGGCGACGAAGTCGGCGTGCTGACGGGCGAGCAGCTCCAGGTCGAGTGGCTGCGCCCAGTGGGCGACCGCGTAGTCCCCCCGAGGCGACGGTGGTCGCACCGCAACTCGTGCAAGTCTGCCGACCATCGAGTTGACGCCGTATCCGGTGAGTGCTGACGAGGTCACGAGTTCCTGCTTTCGCGGTCGAGGATGCGCACAATGCGGAACCGATTGTTGCGCAGGATGAGAAGGAAGGGCGTGTTGCCCGCGGTGACGACGAGGACGAATGCGGCGGCGAGCCACCATGGGTTGAAGGCAAAGAGGATGAGCGATCCGAGGATCGAGC
>JBIIJX010000138.1:0-6700 GCA_044233495.1 Candidatus Nanopelagicales bacterium | reverse complement strand
GACTCCGTCACCGTCGCGCCGCCGAAGGCCGGCCGCAAGGCGAACGTGATCGTCAAGGCCACGCTCGCCCAGCAGCAGTACGCCGACATCTCGGTCGACGTCACGCTCAGCGGCTTCGAGGCCTCCGGCACGTTTCCCTTCCGTGACGGCCCCTGCCCGGCGAAGCTGGTCCAGGTCACGGTGCCTGCCGAGGTCATCCAATGCGGCGGGACGCAGAACGGCACCGACGCCGTGCTGAGCATGGCGATCTCCGGGACGTTCCCGACGTCGGGCATGCAGATCAAGGTGCGCAAGGGATCGGTCCGCACCCCCGCCCGGCCCGGTGCCTACAAGGTCACCCTGTCCAGCTGGGCGTTCTCGGCCATCTCCGACACGGTCACCGTCAAGTAGACACCTGCATGGCCGGTGTCCCGTGGTTGTCGGTGACCGACCTCCCAGGCGCCGGAGCCATGGATAGGGTGAGGGAGCCTTCCCCGGCCGCAGCAGCGCCACATGCCCGCCAGCAGTGACCCCTGCCCGACCAAGAGGAAAGAAGTGACCACGAGTCGTCCGTCCGTCGTCGTGATCCTCGCCGCGGGCGAAGGCACGCGCATGAAGTCCCGTACGCCCAAGGTGCTCCACGCGGTCGCCGGCCGGTCGCTCCTCGGCCACGTCATCGAGGCCGCGGCGACCCTCGAGCCCCAGCACCTGGTCGTCGTCGTCGGCCATGGACGTGAGCAGGTGCAGCAGCACATCGACGAGATCGCCCCCTGGGTCGTCACGGTGGTCCAGGACGAGCAGAACGGCACGGGCCACGCCGTGCGCGTGGCGCTCACCGGTCTCGCCGAGCGCGGCATCAGCGCGTCGGACGGACCGGTGGTCGTGCTCACGGGCGACACCCCGCTGCTCACCGGACGCACGCTCGTCAGCCTGCTGATGGAGCACACATCGACGGGCTCGTCAGCCACGGTGCTCACGGCACGACTCGAACAGCCGGCCGGCTACGGCCGCATCGTCCGAGAGGCCGACGGAGGCGTCGCGCGCATCGTCGAGCACAAGGACGCCGACGACGACGTCCTGCGCATCGACGAGATCAACTCCGGCATGTACGCGTTCGATCCGGACGCCCTCGCGTCGGCCCTCGGGCGACTCACCACCGACAACGCCCAGGGCGAGGAGTACCTCACCGACGTCATCGCGCTGCTGCGCGGCGACGGCCGCCCGGTCGCGGCGTCGGTCTGCGAGGAGCCCGCCGAGATCCTCGGCGTCAACGACCGAGTGCAGCTCGCGGAGGCAGCCGCGATCATGCGCGATCGCATCAACGAGGGGTGGATGCGCGCGGGTGTCACGATGGTCGACCCCGCGTCGGTCTGGCTTGACGTCGATGTCGAGCTCGCAGCCGATGTGCTGATCCGGCCCCAGGTGACCCTGCGCGGTCCCACGTCCGTCGACACCGGTGCGGTCATCGGTCCGGGCACGACCCTCGTCTCCTGCGAGGTGGGTGCTGACGCCGAGGTGATCCACACGTGGGCCGAGCTCGCTGTGGTCGGCGAGCGCGCGTCCGTGGGCCCGTACACGTACCTGCGGCCCGGCACGGTGATGGGCGCCGGCACCAAGGCGGGCGCATACGTCGAGATCAAGAACTCCACGCTCGGCGAGGGTGCGAAGGTGCCGCACCTGTCGTACGTCGGTGATGCCGAGATCGGTGCCGGATCGAACATCGGCGCAGCGACCGTCACCGTCAACTACGACGGCATCGACAAGCACCGCACCGTCATCGGCGAGCATGTGCGCATCGGCAGCGACACCATGCTGGTGGCGCCCGTGACGATCGGTGACGGCGCCTACACCGCGGCCGGATCCGTCATCACCGAGGACGTCCCGCCCGGGGCGATGGGTGTCGGTCGCGCGCAGCAGCGCAACGTGGCCGGCTGGGTGGAGCGCCGCCGTGCTGGCTCACCCGCTGCGGAGGCCGCGGCCCGGGCGCGGCAGGATGCATCCCACGAGGGCCCTTCAGACCGTTCCCACGAGACTGCGTAGGAGACCGCCGGTGACCCAGGTGTCGGTACCCACCCAGAAGAAGCTGGTGCTCCTTGCGGGCCGCTCGTATCCGGAGCTGGCTCAGGAGGTGGCCGACAACCTCGGCATCCCCCTGTCGCCGACGCTCGCGTACGACTTCGCCAACGGCGAGATCTTCGTTCGCTTCCAGGAGTCGGTGCGCGGCACTGACGCGTTCGTGCTGCAGAGCCACACCACGCCGATCAACAAGTGGATCATGGAGCAGCTGATCATGATCGATGCGCTCAAGCGGGCCTCCGCCAAGCGCATCACCGTGATCGTGCCGTTCTACGGCTACGCGCGGCAGGACAAGAAGCACCGCGGTCGCGAGCCCATCTCGGCCCGGCTCATCGCCGACCTGTTCAAGACGGCCGGCGCCGACCGCCTCATGACGGTCGACCTCCACACGTCGCAGATCCAGGGATTCTTTGACGGCCCCGTCGACCACCTGTTCGCCATGCCCCTGCTGGCCCGGCATGTCGCATCGCGGGTGCCGCGCGAGGAGATCACCGTGGTCTCGCCCGATGCCGGCCGGGTCCGAGTCGCCGAGCGCTGGACCGACATCCTCGGCGCTCCGCTGGCGATCATCCACAAGCGCCGCGATCCTGACATCCCCAACCAGGTGCGCGTGTTCGAGGTCGTCGGCGACGTGCGGGATCGCGTCTGCGTCCTCGTCGACGACATGATCGACACCGGCGGCACCATCGTGAAGGCTGCGGAGACCCTGTTCGAGAACGGTGCCAAGGACGTCATCGTCGCGGCGACCCACGGCATCCTCAGCGATCCGGCGAGAGAGCGGCTGCAGGAGTCCCGGATCTCCGAGGTCATCGTTACGAACACGCTGCCGATTCCAGACGAGCATCAGTTCGACAAGCTCACGGTTCTGTCCATCGCCCCGATCCTGGCCAAGGCCATCACGGAGGTGTTCACCGACGGATCCGTCACGAGCATGTTCGAGGGCGAGGGCGAGGACGCCGGCCACGGTCACGGCGACGGCGACGGCGACTCCTCCTCCCACTGACCCCTCCAGATTTGATCCGCTTCCCGGGTCAGTTCTGCAGATCTCGACCGCCTTCGCGCCTGAGAGCGCGATTCCATCCGCTTCGACCGACGCCCCTCGGGACGGACGTCGGTGGGGACCGGCCTCCAGGAGCGGACGAGATCGGCACATTCGCCGCGAAACCGGGTCAGTTCTGCAGAACTGACCCGGGAAGCGGATCAAATCTGCAGGGGCACGGGGGGAGGTCGAGGGCAGTCCGGGGGGCGGGTAGACTCGGCTAGCCCTCGGCGAGGGTGACGGGATCCGGCGCAGACCGTGCCGGCGATCGTCACCGTGATCGACGCAGGTCGGCGCCCACCCGGCGTTGCCGAGGCGACCGACAACGACCGAGGAGCACCTGACGTGACCACCGTGGCCCTGACCGCCTCCCCCCGCTCTGACTTCGGCAAGGGCGCGGCCCGCCGGACCCGCCGCGAGGGCAGCACCCCCGCCGTCATCTACGGCGGCGATGTGGACCTGCTTCACATCTCGATCAACACCCACGAACTCGACCTCGCCCTGCGCAAGCCGCGCGTCGTCCTCTCCCTGTCGATCGACGGACGCGCCGTGCTGACCAAGCCCCGCGATGTCCAGCGCGACCCGGTCAAGCGGACTCTCGAGCATGTCGACCTCGTCGTCATCACTGCCGAAGAGGCGCAGCAGCGCTCCGACATGGCTGACGCGATCAAGGCCGCGAGCGATGCAGCCGAGGAGGCGGGCATGGACGCTGCCGCTGCCGTGCAGGCCCTCGAGGAGGCCGTCGCGGCAGGCGAGGATCCCACTGCCGCTGCTGCGCATGCCGTCGAGGACGCGGAGCACAGGGCCGAGGAGTACGCCGAGGCGAACAAGGCCGAGGCTGCCGCCGAAAGCGCCTCCGCCGCGGAGTAGTCGGCCCTCGTGTCGACCGCCCCGTGGCTCATCGTCGGCCTCGGCAACCCGGGTCCGGAGTACGCCGCGACGCGCCACAACATCGGGTTCATGGTCGCGGACGAACTCGCTGCCCGGACCGATGCCAAGCTGGCTCGGCACAAGCGTGCCCATGCCCTAGCTGCTGAGGCCAAGGTGGGCATGCCGGGATCCATGAGCCGGATCGTCCTGGCCGAGCCACTGTCGTTCATGAACGAGTCCGGAGGTCCGGTCACAGCCCTGATGGACTTCTACGGCGTCGACCCCGATCACCTCATCGTCGTGCATGACGAGCTCGACCTGGACTTCGATGCCCTGCGGGTCAAGCTCGGGGGCGGCGACAACGGTCACAATGGTTTGAAGAGCATCCGGCGGTCGCTCGGCACCGGTGACTTCCTGCGCGTGCGTGCCGGCATCGGTCGTCCGCCCGGCCGGCAGGATCCCGCTGCATTCGTCCTGAAGCCCTTTTCCGCAGCCGAACGCGCGGACCTGCCGACATTCGTGGCCCGATGCGCCGACGCCGTCGAGTCCCTGATGGCGAGCGGTCTCGAACGTACGCAGAACCAGTACAACGACTGACGACCACGCGACCGTCGACCACGTGCCCGACAGCGGTGCGGAAAGGTAGGACCATGACGAGCGACGCCGAACTGTCCCGCGAAGTGGCCCGGGAGGCCGGCCAGCTGCTGCTGGCCCTGCGCGAGGGCTTCGGGCCGATCGATGACAAGGACGCCGCCAATGACCTGCGCAAGCAGGGCGATCGCAATGCCCACGTCCGGATCATGGAGCTGCTCAGCGGTGCGCGCCCCGGGGACGCGATCCTCAGCGAGGAGGGCAAGGACGACGCCTCCCGACTGGACGCTGAGCGTGTCTGGATCGTCGACCCCCTCGACGGCACGTACGAGTACGGCCAGGGTCGCGTCGACTTCGCGGTTCACATCGCGCTGTGGGAACCCGGGCCTCGTCGGCTCTCAGCGTGCACCGTCGACCTGCCTGCTCAGGGTCTGACCCGGTCGGTCCTCGAGCCTGTGGACGGGCCTGCGCCGCTGCCGACCGATCGCCCCATCAGGATCGTCGCGTCGCGCAGCCGGCCACCGGCCACACTGCCCCGCACGGTCGAACTCCTGGCCGAGTCGCTGGCCGCGTCCGGTGTCAACGAGCACGGCGTAGAGATCATCGACGTCGGATCCGTCGGCGCGAAGGTGAACGAGATCATCAGCGGCCGCGCAGATGCGTACGTCCATGACACCGGCTTCTACGAGTGGGACGTCGCCGCGCCCTACGGCGTTGCGATGCACTACGGGCTGGTGCCCTCGCACCTGGACGGTGAGCCGGTGGTCTTCAACCAGATGCCGCCGTACGTCACCGATCTCATGGTGAGCCACCCCGCACTTGTGGCCCCGCTTCGCTCGGCTCTGCAGGCGGCAGCGATCTCGTGAACCTCGCTGGGCTGCTGGCGTGCCTCGTCGACGGGGCCGGACCTACCGGTCGCGCCACGGGGCTTGCCGACGTCGGTGACCTCGCTGCATCAGGCTCCGGCGGAGTTGTCGAGGCGCCTGGCCCCCTGCACCCCATGGTCGTGGCGGAGATCGCCCGACGACGCTCCGAGGGCGGCCCCGTCGTCGTCGTGACGGCCACGGGGCGCGAGGCCGAGGACGTCGCGGCCGTTCTCCCGGACCTCGTCCCGGGGGTTCGCACGGCCGTCTTCCCGTCCTGGGAGACCCTGCCCCACGAGCGGCTCTCGCCGTCACTCGACACCGTCGGGCGACGAGTGGCCGTGCTCCGTCGACTGGCGCACCCTGATCCCGCGGACGCGCTGGGTGAACCGGTCGACGTGCTGCTGACCTCGGTGCGTGCTCTCCTGCAGCCGGTCGTGCGCGACATCGCGGACGTGCGTCCGGTGCGGCTGGTGGTCGGTGACGAAAGACCGCTCGATGACATCGTCGAGTCGATCGTCGCGCTGGGCTACGAGCGCGTCGACCTCGTGGAGCGTCGCGGACAACTCGCGGTGCGCGGAGGCATCCTCGACGTGTTCCCGCCCACGGACGAGCACCCGGTGCGCGTGGAGTTCTGGGGCGACACTGTCGAGGAGGTGCGCACGTTCTCCGTCGCCGACCAGCGGTCGCTGGAGATCGCCGAGCAGGGCCTGTGGGCGCCTGCGGTGCGTGAGCTGCTCCTGACACCGGAGGTGCGCGAGCGTGCCGCCGTGCTCGCACGGGCCCACCCGCAGGTCGCCGACATGTGCGAGAAGCTCGCCGAGGGCATCTCCGTCGAGGGCATGGAGTCCCTGGCCCCCATGCTCGTCGACGGCATGGTCACGCCCCTGGAGCTGATCGACGGCCGGGCTCATGTCGTGCTGCTCGAGCCGGAGCGCATCCGTCGACGCGCCCACGACGTCGTGCGCACGGCCGAGGAGTTCCTGATGGCCTCCTGGCACAACGCGACAGTGGGCAACGACACTCCCATCGATCTCGCCGCTGCGTCCTATCGCGACCTGTCCGAGGTGCGTGACCTCGCCGCTCGCCGAGGCGATGCGTGGTGGCGCGTGAGCTCCCTCGCGAGCGATGGGGAGCTCGATGACGACGGGGACGATGGCCCGCCAGCTGCGCTCTCCGTGGGGTCCGTCATCCGCATCCCTGGGCGCGAGCTCGACTCGTACCGGGGTGATTCCTCCCGCGCGGTCGAGGACCTTCGCTCCTGGGCCGTGGCGGGGGATCG
>JBIIJX010000137.1:0-6703 GCA_044233495.1 Candidatus Nanopelagicales bacterium | reverse complement strand
AGTGGTGGGCATGACCGGAGTCCCGGAGGTCGTGCTGGCGAAGGAGCGCGAACTGCCCTACGCCTCTCTGTGCCTGGTCGCGAACCCGGCCGCAGGACTGGGGCCGGAGATCGCCATCGAGGACGTGATGGCTGTCGTCGCCGCAGGGGCGGAGACCGTGGCGCGCATCCTCGTCGAGGCGGCCCGAAGGCTGGCCGATGCGCGCTGACCTGCTGCTGGAGTCGGCACGCTTCGTGCTGGTGTGCGACGACAGTGCGCGCATCCTGGCCGACGCCTCGGTGGCCGTGGCCGATGGGCGCATCGTCACGGTGGGCCCGGCGAGCGACGTCCGGGAGTCGGTCGATGCCGATCGCGTCATCGATGCTCGCGGACACATCGTGATGCCCGGCCTGGTCAACCTGCACACGCATCTGGCGATGACGCTGCTGCGCGGTGTCGCGGAGGATGTCGACCTCCAGGGGTTCCTCGAGCGGGTCTGGGCCGAGGAGGCGCGTGTCATGGACCCGGCCGGGGTCGAGCTGGGCACGCGGCTCGGCGCGGTCGAGGCGCTGCTCGGCGGCACCACGACGGCGCTCGACATGTACTTCCATCCTGAAGCCGCACATCGGGGCGCTGTCGAGGCGGGTCTGCGTCACGTCATCGGCCCGGTCTTCTTCTCGTTCCCGGGGCCGGACGGCCTGTCGTGGGAGGAGCGCATGGACGCGGCTCGGCAGTGGCCCGACCTGCTGCTGCGCATCGGGGGTCCACGCGCAGATCGCCGAGCTTGCCCGAGAGACGGGCGGGATCGTCCACACGCACACGTCGGAGAACGATCGCGAGAATGCCGACACGGTCGCGAGCAGGGGCATGCGCCCAGTCGCCTGCCTCGCGGACAGCGGCGTGCTGTCCCTCGCGCCGGTGCTCGGTCACGGAGTGCGCCTCAATGCCGCCGAGCGCCGGTTCGTCGCCGAGGCGGGCGCCAGTGTGGCGCACTGCCCGGGGTCGAACCTGAAGCTGGCCAGCGGTGCGGCCGACATCGTCGGGTACCGGGAGGACGGCATCCGCGTCGGTCTCGGCACGGACGGATGCTCGTCGAGCAACGACCTCGACATGTTCGCCGTGATGCGGCTGGCGGCGAATCTGGCTCGACTCGTGCGAGAGGACCCGGCCGCGATCTCAGCAGCCGACATCGTGCGCATGGCGACCCTGGACGGAGCCCGGGCCATCGGGATCGGGGACCGCGTGGGCTCCGTCGAGGTCGGCAAGGAGGCCGACCTCATCGTGATCGACACCGCGGTCCCGCACCTCACGCCCGTGCGCGATCCGCACACGGCGGTCGTGTTCGCCGCTGGACGATCCGATGTCCGGCACGTCGTCGTCGCAGGCGAGGTCGTGATCGAGGACAGGCGCAGTGCCCGCCTGGATCTACCGGCCCTGCTCGAGGCGGCCAACGCCCGGGTCGACTCGTGAGCGCCGTGGACGCCCTCGATGGGCTGGATGCGGAACAGGTGATCGCTCGACTTGGGCTGGAGTACCTCGACGGTGAGGGCGTCTGGTTCCGGCTCCTGTGGCGCAACGACTCGGGGAGTGCGATCTACGGCCTGCTGACCCCGGAGCACTTCTCCGCTCTGCACCGGCTGCGGGAGGACGAACTGTGGGTTCACGTGGCGGGGGCACCAGTCGACATGCTCCTTCTCCATCCGGACGGCGAATCCGAGCGCGCGGTGCTGGGACGAGGCGAGCATCACGCGCTCCACGTCCTCGTCCCTGCCGGGACGTGGCAGGGCTCGAGCCCGCAGGGGGAGTGGTCGCTGGTGGTCTGCTCGCTCGCCCCGCCCTTCAGCGGGCTTGAGCTCGCCGATGCGGCGACGGACCTGTCCCGGTGGTCAGGGCAGGGCGAGCGGATCCAGGAGCTGATCCGTGGCTGACCTCCCGCTCGACGGGTGCGTCGCCCTCGTCACCGGTTCCACGCGCGGCCTGGGACGGGTGATCGTCGAGGATCTCGTGGCGCGAGGTGCCCGGGTCGTGGTGCACGGCCGCACTCGCGAGGCGGCCGCAGACATCGCGCACCAGGTGGGCGCAGCACTCGCTGTCGCCGGAGACCTCTCTCAGGGCCCGGATGCGGCGGCTGCGGTGGTGGCGGAGGTCGAGGAGGGTCTCGGACCCGTCGCCCTCCTGGTCAACAACGCCGCCGACCAGGGCGCGACTTCGCTCGCGGACGCCGGGCCGGAGGCATGGCGGGGAATCGTCGATGTCACGCTCCTGGCCGCTGTCGAGCTGACCAGGCTCGTGTGCCGGCCCGGCCCGGGATCTGCCGCCACCAGCGTCGTGAACATCGCGTCCGTCGAGGCCTTCGCTCCGTTCCCGGGTCACGCGGCCTACGCGGCGTCCAAGGCCGCCCTGGTCTCGTTCACGGCGTCGGCCGCGCTCGCGTACGCCCCCGTCCGCGTCAACGCCGTCGCGCCCGGCCTCGTCGACCGCCCGGGTCTGGCGGAGCAGTGGCCCGAGGGGTTCGACTGGTGGGGGCGCACCACCGCCCTCGGTCGTCCTGTTCAGGCGCGCGAGGTGGCCGCCGCAGTCGCCTTCCTGCTGTCCCCGGACGCGTCCGGCATCACCGGGGCGACCCTTCCCGTGGACGGCGGATGGACGTCGTCCGCGCGCGCCGCATGGGGTCACCGTGACGGGTGAGATGAGTCACGTCGCCCACGTGTAACGATGTGGTTTCGCCCCGCCGACCCCGACGCTTGACGTCATCCGGCTCGGATACTGTGGCGCCATCTCTCGATCTCGAGACACATCTAAGAAAAGGGGATGCACATGCATCGCAAGCTCCTGGCTGTCGGTTTCGTGGCAGCCGCCCTGGTGCTCGCCGGCTGCAGCAGCAGCAGCGGCAGTGACGAGGCCGCCACCGAGGCGGCGCCGGCTGCTGCTGCTGATGACAGCAACTGCGCTGATCCGGAAAGCTTCTGCATCGGGCTGGTGACCGACACCGGCAAGGTGGACGACAAGTCCTTCAATCAGTCCGCGTGGGAAGGTGCTCAGGCCGCTGCCGAGACTCTCGGCGGCTTCGCGAAGTACATCGAGACCACAGACCCCAAGGACTACGGGAACAACATCCAGCAGTTCGTCGACAAGAACTACGACGCGATCGTCACGGTCGGCTTCCTGATGGGCGAGGCGACTGTCGCGGCTGCCAAGGCGAATGCTGAGACCAAGTTCATCGGCGTCGACCAGTTCCAGGGCGAGGAGATCGCGAACCTTGCCGGCCTGGTGTTCCCCGAGGACAAGGCGGGATACGCAGCCGGTTACCTGGCGGGCCTGATGACCAAGACCAACAAGCTCGGCGCCGTGCTCGGCACCGACACCGTCCCGCCGGTCAAGCTCTTCGGCGAGGGCTACAAGGCCGGCGTGCTCGCCGCGAACCCGGAGGCCGAGGTCACGATCGTGTACCACGAGCCGAACAACGCCTTCAACGACCCTGAGTGGGGTGCGGCCGAGGCCAAGAAGCAGCTCGCCCAGGGCGCCGACATCATCTTCGGCGCAGGCGGCAACACGGGCAATGGTGCGCTCATCGAGATCGCCAAGGCTCCGGGAGCGGGTGAGTCGATCTTCTGCATCGGCGTCGACACTGACCAGTACTTCACGGTGCCGCAGGCCCAGAAGTGCCTGCTCACGTCGGCCGAGAAGAAGCTCACGCTGGGCACGAGCGACCTTCTCGTCGCCGCCAAGGAGGGCACGCTGAAGGGCGGCAACTTCTTCGGCAACACCGGCCTCGCCCCGTACCACGACACCGAGGCTGTGGTGCCGGACGAAGTCAAGGCTCAGGTCGAGGAGGTCATCGCCGGCCTCGCCGACGGCTCGATCCAGACGGGCGTGACGCTCGGCTAGTCACGGCCGTTGAGGCATGTGGGGGTGGCGCAGGCGACTGCGCCACCCCCACGACTTTTTCGGGGTGAAGTCACCACGGCTGGCCAGACGTTGTCCGGACGCTCGGCCGGATCCTGTGACAGGATGCGTCGATCATGACGACGACCGATCCCGCTCGCACGGACCTCGGGACCACCGGTCCCGATCCGCGGCGGACCGGACCACTGGACCGCATTCCAGGTCTCCTGCTCCCGGTCGTCTCGGTGCTCCTGGCCTTCGCCATAGGCGGCATCCTGATCTGGCTGCAGGGGGTCAACCCCTTCTACGCCTACTGGGTGCTGTTCAGCAACGCCTTGGGCTCCAGCGACGGGCTCATCCGGGTCATGGAGAAGTCCACGCCCCTGATCCTCACCGGACTGGCCGTGACCGTCGGCCTCCGGGCCGGCCTGTTCAACATCGGAGCGCAGGGCCAGCTGCTCGTGGCAGCGGTGGGCGCGGCGTGGGCGGGCTACGCCTTCACCGTGCCGGCGATCATCCATCTGCCGATGGCCATCGCGTTCGGCATGCTGTGCGGAGCCGCGTGGGCCTCGATCGCGGGTGTGCTGCGGGCCTACCGCAGCGTGTCCGAGGTCATCACGACGATCATGCTCAACAGCATCGCGATCGCCCTGGTCGACTACCTCGCCAGCCGTCCGCTGAAGGAGCCTGACCAGCCGCTCTCGCGCACCCCCCCGATCGCGGAGTCCGCAGCACTGCCCCAGTTCGGGATCCTCGTGGCGCTGTTCTTCGGCTGGTTCCTGGTGCGAACCACCAGTGGCTTCCGGTTCAACACCGTGGGCCTGAACCCGAACGCGGCGCGCTACGCGGGCATCTCGGTCCGCGGCACGATCGTGCTGGCGATGTTCGTCAGCGGTGCACTGGCCGGCATGGGTGGAGCGATCGAGACGCTCGGGGTCACAGGTCGGTTCGAGCCCGCCTTCAACGCCGGCCTCGGCTTCGACGGCATCACGATCGCCCTTCTCGCGCGCGCCAACCCGATCGCGGCGATCCCCGCTGCGCTGCTCGTGGGCACACTGCGAGCAGGTGCGGCAACGCTGCAGTTCGAGACCGGCATCGAGCCCGAGGTCGTCGACGTCATCCTCGCCATCACGCTGCTGCTCGTGGCGGCTCCGATCGTCGCGCGCCTGCTGTTCCGCAAGCGGAACATCAAGCAGACCACGGTCACCACGGGGTGGGGCTCATGAGTGCTCGGTGGGCCTACATCCTCGGCGGCATCATCACGGTCGCTATCGTCATCGCTTTCTTCATGGATGAGATCCGCACGGTCTCGGTCCTGTCGTTCTCCCTTCGCTATGCAGTGCCGCTCATCCTCGCTGCCATGGTCGGCATCATCTGCGAGCGCTCGGGCGTGATCAACATCGGCATCGAGGGCCAGATGCTGATGAGCGCCTTCGCCGGCTTCTTCGGCGCGGCCATCACCGGCAACCTCATCCTCGGCATGCTCATCGGCGTGGGCTCCGGGATGATCATGGGCGGCTTTCTGGCGGTCGGCGCCGTCACCTGGCGTATGGACCAGATCATCGCCGGCACGATCATCAACATCCTCGCGACGGGACTCACCAGTTTCTTCTACGCGCAGGGTTACGTGCTGCCGGGCGTCACCCCGACTGTGCGCATCCCACTCCTGGCCGACATACCTCTTGTCGGGCCGGTCCTGTTCAACAACGGACTGTTCACCTACGCCGCGATCCTGATCTCGATCGTGCTGTGGTTGCTGCTGTTCCGCACCATCTGGGGCCTGCGCACCCGTTCCGTGGGCGAGAAGCCGAGCGCGGCCGACACCTCGGGCATCGGTGTGCAGCGCCTTCGGTTCCTGAACGTGACTTTCGCAGGAGCGCTTGCCGGGCTGGCCGGCTCGTACCTGGCTCTCGAGGCAGCGGGCACCTTCGAGCGCGGATTCACCGCGGGGCGCGGCTTCACGGCGCTGGCGATCATGATCTTCGGCGCCTGGAACCCACTCGGTGCGATGTTCGCCGCCGTCTTCTTCGGTCTGACCCAGGGTGTCGCGAGCCAACTGCAGGCCGACGAGGTGCTGGCCATCCCGCCGCAGTTCGTCAACATGCTCCCGTACGTCCTCACCATCGTCCTCCTCGCTGCCGTGTCCGGTCGGATATCGCCGCCGGCTGCGGTGGGCAAGCCCTATGAGAAGGACTGATGTCGATGCCTGCCACCGGTGATGTCGTCCTCGAGGCCCGAGGGCTGACGAAGCGCTTCCCGGGAGTCATCGCGAACGAGGACGTCTCGCTCTCCGTGCGCTCCGGCCAGATCGTGGCGCTCCTGGGCGAGAACGGCGCCGGCAAGAGCACGCTCGTCAAGATGATCTACGGCCTCTACACCCCGGACGAGGGGGAGATCCTCGTCAAGGGCGAACCGCGGCGCTTCGCGAGCTCCAAGGACGCCATCAAGGCCGGCATCGGCATGGTGCACCAGCACTTCCAGCTGGTGCCCGTCTTCACGGTCACCGAGAACATCGTGCTCGGCGACGAACCCCGCCGTTGGCCCTTCGTGAACATGCGCAAGGCCCGAGCCGATGTGGCTCGCCTCGCCGACGAGTACGGCCTGAAGGTCGACGTCGATGCGCGTGTCCAGGACCTCCCCGTGGGGGCGCAGCAGCGTGTGGAGATCCTGAAGGCGCTTTACCGCCGGGCCGACATCCTGATCATGGATGAGCCCACCGCCGTCCTCACCCCGCAGGAGACCGACGAGCTGCTGCGCACCATGCGGGGGTTCGCGGACTCCGGCGTGGCCGTCATCTTCATCACCCACAAGCTCCGTGAGGTACTCGCGGTCGCCGATT
>JBIIJX010000136.1:0-6723 GCA_044233495.1 Candidatus Nanopelagicales bacterium | reverse complement strand
GATCAAGGATCACCAGGGCGGCGTGATCCAGGTCGAGGATGCGATCGCCTACTACGTGCAGGTCTCGGCTTCCGGTCTGCTGCTGGCCGGTGGCTGGTACGCACCGGAGGGGCAGCAGGTCGCCCGCTTCCGGGAATCGGTGGTCGGCCCGGCGGGAGCCGAGCTCGAGCGGATCCTGCGCTCCTTGCCGCGCTCTTGGACGATCGACGGCAATCCGCTCAAGACGCAGCCACGCGGCTACTCCGCGGATCATCCGCGGATCGAGCTGCTCCGCCATCGACGTGTGGTCGCGACGCGCGCCTATGACGTGGCTCCCTGGATGGGGACGACGAAGGCGTTGAGCACCGTGCGCGCGCAATGGAGGTCGGTACGGCCGTTGGTCGAATGGCTGGCGGACTACGTGGGCCCTGCAGGTGATCCGGCCGATTCCGGGTGATCGGGGCGTCGTCGTGACCGGGACATCGTCACGCCGCGGCCCTGCCAGGCCGCCGAGACGGTGATCGCCGCAAGGCCGGCACCGAAGGTCATCAGCAGGATCGTCAGGACAGCGGGCATGAGAGCGAGGGGCGGCGCCAGCGCCCCGCGATCGACGAGCACGCCGGCCGTGGCGAGGAGAGCCGTGGCCGCCGCCGCGAGCGACATGAGCACCCCGGGATGCCCCGTGGGTGGCACCGGTCGGGGCTGTTCAGGCTGGGACTTGTCCAATGTGCGGTGCGCGTCGAGCACGCGGGGTGCGCAGCCGGCCAGTGGTGCGAGGACTCCACGCCGGTTGGGAGCCCCACGATGACTCCTGCTGTCCATGGCCCGAACGTACGCAGGGGGTCTGACAGCCCTCCCTGATCGCGCTCCCGGGGTGCATCTGCGCCGTACCCGCCTCTCACACGCGCACGCGCTCCCCGAGTTCGGGGACGTCGACGGCGATGTCGAGTTCGAGGCGGATGCGTTCGGCCAGAGCCTCCGCAGACTCCGGCTCGCCATGGTTGATGAACGCCTGCGTCGGGGGAGGCTGGCACTGCGACAGCCAGTCGAGCAGCTCGTCTGCGTCGGCATGCACGGAGAACGCCTCGATCTCGGCGATCTCCGCCCGCACCGGCACGTACTGCCCGTGGATCTTGATCTCGTGGGCTCCGTCGAGCAGCATCCGGCCGGGGGTGCCCACGGCCTGGAAGCCCACGAGCAGGACGCAGTTGTCACGATCGGGCAGGAGAGCCTTCAGGTGGTGCGTCACGCGTCCGCCAGTGCCCATGCCGGACGCCGAGACGATGATCCGGGCGCCTCCTCGGTCCAGGGCCATCGACTGCTCGGGCGTCGTCGCCTCATGGAGATTGGGCAGATCGAGTGCCTCGATCCCCTCGGCGAGCACGGCCGTCTGGATCTCCGGATCGCCGTCGCGGATGGCATCGAGGTACACCTCGAGCGCCGCCAGCGCCATGGGGCTGTCCACGTGGATAGGTGACACCGGTATGCGCTGCTGCTCCTGGAGCCGACGCAGTGCCACCAGCAGCACCTCGGTGCGATCCACGGCGAAGGCGGGTATCACCACCGTGCCACCGCGCTTGAGCGTGCGGGTGATGACCGCTGCCATCTCGTCGATCTCCTGATCGAACTCCCCGTGGGCCCGGTCGCCGTACGTGGACTCGATGACGATCGCGTCGGCCTCGCAGGGAGGAGCGGGGGGAGACAGAAGCGGATGGTTGCCGCGTCCGAGGTCGCCGCTGAACACCGTCCTGCGATCGCGCGACGTCTCATGCACGGTGACGACGGACGAGCCCAGGATGTGGCCGCCGACGTCGAGCCGGACGGACACGTCGGGGACAGGCGTGAAGGCGCGCCCGAACTCCGTCGGCGCCAGGAGTGCGATGGCCCGTTCGGCGTCGTCGATGTCGTACAAGGCACGGGGCTGGGCATGCCGAGAGAAGCCTTTCTTCCTCGCCCACGCGGTGTCCTCCTCCTGCAGTCGCGCGCTGTCGCGCAGGATGATCGGGACGAGCGCCGCGGTGTTGGGAGAGCAGTGCACCGGGCCGGAGAACCCGTCGCGTACCAGTGCGGGCAGGTAGCCGCAGTGATCGAGGTGCGCATGCGTCAGCACGATCGCGTCGATCGACGCAGGGTCGACGGGGAAGGTATCCCAGTTGCGCGTGCGGACCTCCCTGGGTCCCTGGAACAGCCCGCAGTCGACGAGGAGCCGGTGGCCGTTGGGTGAACCCCCGGCTGACTCGGGCTCGACGAGGGTCTTCGAGCCCGTCACTGTCCCGACGCCACCGAGGAAGGTGAGGAACATGCTTCAGGTGTAGCACGCGCAGAGACGGGTGTCAGCGCGAGCGAGCAGCCGCGGGTGTCAGCGCGAGCGAGCAGCCGCGGGTGTCAGTGCGGAGCGGCCCCGTCAGCGCAGGAAGAGTGCATTCAGGCGCCGCGTCGTGGCGATGAGTCCGACGGACGCCATGACCGCGAAGTAGAGGACGTGCCAGAGCAGGCTGAGGTCCACCAGTCCGAGGAACAGTCCGCGGCACAGGGCGACCGCCTGCCACAGGGGCGTGGCCATCACGACTCCCTGCAGCCACTCGGGGTAGGCGGTGACAGGGAAGAAGGTGCCGGAGAACAGGAACAGGGGCATGAGGACGAACTGGATCCAGTTCAGCTGCTGGAAGCTCTTCATGAACGAGGTGAGTGACATGCCGACCGACGCGAACGCGAAGGCGATGAGCATTGCCGATGGAATCAGCAGCAGTGACCACCAGGTCGACGAGATGCCGAGTGCGGTGACGACGCACAGGAAGCCGACCGCGTAGGTAGCACCCCGGATCATCGCCCACCCGATCTCACCGAGCGCCACGTCGAGTGGCCCGAGCGACGTCGACATCATCGCCTGGTAGAGGCGCATGAAGTGCATCTTGAAGTAGACGTTGAAGGTGGAATCGAAGATCGCCCCGTTCATCGAGCTCGCCGCCAGGAGGGCCGGGGCGACGAAGGCGGTGTAGGCGACCGTCGTGCCCCGGTACTCGACGGTCCCGACGAGCGCGCCCACTCCGTATCCGAAGGCCAGCAGGAAGATGACCGGCTCGACGAAGCCGGTGAGGAAGGAGATGGCGTTGCTCGTGCGCAGGGCGATGACGTTCCGCTCGATGAGGGTTCGGGATCGTCCGGCGCGGATTCCGGCGTCGATGCGTCCGGCGCGGTGCTCGGCGATGACAACGGCGGCGGAGACGGCGAGGGCCTGCGTGATCACTGGGTCAGCCGCCCCTCGAAGAGACGACGGCCCAGCAGGAGTCCGCCGAGGCCGAGGGCCGTCAGGTACGCGAAGCTGGCGAGGGCCTGCCACGGGGCGAGCGGAGCGCCGTAGGAGAGCCATCGTCCGAGTTCGGTGGCGTGCCACAGCGGGGAGATCCAGCCGATCCACTGCAGGGCCAGGGGCAGTGCGGTCAGCGGGTAGAACGTTCCCGAGAACAGGAACATCGGCATGATCACCAGGCGCCACATGATGGAGATGTAGCCGCTGTCGTCCTTCACGCGGGCGGTGAGGGCGAGGATGAATCCGCCCCAGCAGACACCGGCGAACGTCGACACCAGGACGAGGGGCAGGGCCGTCCCGGCGTCCACGGCGCTGAAGACCCACAGCACCAGCCAGTAGACGACCGTCGTGAAGACGACGCGGACGGTCGCCGCGAGGAGCACTCCCTCGGCGATCTGCCCTCCGGTGAGGGAGGTCGCACGCATGCCGATGAAGACCTTGTTCCAGAGGAATCCGGCGAGCGTGGGGAAGGAGACCTCGTCCTGGGCCGACTGGATCGCGGCAGCGGCCAGCAGGGCGGGGGCGAGGAAGACGAGGTACGGCACCCCGTTGACACCGTCCGGTGAGTTCGCGTCGACGAGGGCGCCGACGCCGATGCCGATCGAGACCAGGTACAGGATCGGGTTGCCGAGCCCGAAGGCGATGATCCCTCCACGCCAGCGCCACATGTTGCGCAGCCGGTACTCGGCGACGCGGAAGGACGCCGGTGCGCTGATGCTCATCGGTGCGCCTGTGCGACAGCGCTGCTCATTCGTCCGCCAGGCTTCGACCGGTCAGCCGCAGGAAGACGTCCTCCAGGGACGCCCGACGGACGAGCGCGGTGATCGGCATGTGCCCGCGCGCGACGATCTCCTGCAGGTCGGCCTCGCCCGTCGGCGTGTAGACGAGGATGCGATCGGGCAGGAGCTCGATGCGATCGCCGATGCCCTGCAGGTGCGCAAGCACCTCCGCGTTGCGCTGCGCACCGAAGCGGACCTCGACCACCTCGCGGCTGGAGTGCTGGCGGATGAGGTCGGCCGGGGAGCCCTCGGCGACGATGCGTCCGGCATCCATGACGACCAGGCGCTCGCACAGCTGCTCGGCCTCGTCCATGTAGTGCGTCGTGAGCACCAGGGTCACACCGGTCTCGCGCAGCTGGAACAGCCGATCCCACAGGATGTGACGCGCCTGCGGATCCAGGCCGGTGGTGGGCTCGTCGAGCAGCAGCAGGCTGGGATCGTTGACGAGGCTGCGGGCGATGGTGACCCGGCGCTTCATGCCGCCGCTGAGCGTCTCGACCCGCTCGTCGCGCTTGTCCTGCAGCTGGACGAAGTCGAGGAGCTCCTCGATGCGCGGACGCAGCTGGCTGCGGGACAGGCCGAAGTACCGGCCGTAGGTGAGCAGGTTCTCGCGCACGGTCAGCTCGGTGTCGAGGGTGTCCTGCTGGGGGACCACGCCGAGGTGCGCCCGGATGACCGGGCCCTCGCGGGAGGGATCGCGACCGAGGATCTCGAGCTCGCCGGAGGTGCGCTGCAGCGTGGCACCGATCATCCGCATCGTGGTGGACTTGCCGGCCCCGTTGGCCCCGAGGATGCCGAAGGACTCCCCGGGGGAGACGTCGAGGTCGATGCCGGCCACGGCCAGGATCTCGCCCGAGGCGCTGGGGTAGGCCTTGGTGAGGGCACGCGCACGGATCACCGGGTCAGCCAACCATGGGGCGGGAGTCTGCCGACCGGCGGTTCCGCGTCGGGGTTGACGGCTGTCAGGGGTCGGGTCTACCGTTCCACGTGTTCGAACAGGTGTTCGAACACGTGCTTCGAGGGCCGGATTCGCGGCTGGTCCTCGGGCACCACCTCGGCCGCCGGGCCGCCTCGACCCCGGCCCGGCAGCCGAGGCTCGGTTCGGGAGGGTGCGTGGCTCACCGCTACCGCTACCGCACCGAGCCGGTCGAGGTGGTCGAGGTGGCCGAGGTGGCTGCAGAGGGTCGAGGGGCGCCGGCGGAGTTCCGCTGGCGGGGTCGGCGGTACGTCGTGCACGACGTGCTCGCGAGCTGGGTCGAGGCGGTGCCGTGGTGGCGGGGAGTGCTCCTCGCCACCGGGGCGAGTGGCCAGTCGTATGTCTGGCGGGTCGAGGCGGCAGGTCGCGCCGACGGTGCTCAGGTGCCGGGTGTGTACGAGCTGCGTCGGGATCCTCCTCGCGGGGGTTCCGATCGCGGCGACGGGCACTGGTCCTTGGTGCGGGTCCTCGACTGAGGGTCCCGTCGATTCGGCAGCGGTTCCCGAGTGGGCCGCACCTGTCTCACCCGATCCCTCTTTCTGGTCGTTCGTCTCTGGGAGGTCCCCGTGTCCGTCGTGCGCGCCCGTTCGTCCGTCTCCTCGTCCTCGTCCCCGTCCCTGCTGCCACGCTCGGCGGAGGAACTCGTGGCATCCGCCCGACGCAGCCTCACGGAGGCGAGCATCGCGTCGACCGCGCACGAGCGCTACGCCGCCGCACACCTGGCCGCGCTCCGTGCGGCCGCTGCCGTGCTCGCCGTCCGAGGGCGTCCATCCGGCTCGCGGTCACGGGTGGTCAGCGCCTGGGTGCTGCTGCCGCGCTGCGCACCTGAGCTGGGGGAGTGGGCCACGTTCTTCGCGGCCGGTGCCCGCAAGCGGGCCTCTGCCGAGGCGGGTGTCGCGTGCGTGTCCGTCCGGGAGGCCGATGATCTCGTGCGCGATGCCGGCAGCTTCCTGTCCCAGGTGTGCCACCTGATCGGAGTGCCGGACCAGGTCGCGATGGGCAGCACCCTGCTGCACGTCGGCTAGTGCGTCACGGTGTCACCGCCTCCGCCGTTCGCGCACCTGCAGGTGGCGTCGGCCTTCTCGATGAAGTACGGAGCAGCGCAGCCGCATGCGCTCGTGCAGCGCGCCGCCGAGCTGGGCCAGTCGGTCATCGGCCTGACCGATCGCGACGGCCTGTACGGCGCGGTGCGCTGGGCCCTGGCCTGCCGTGCAGCGGGCGTGCATCCGGTCATCGGCGTCGACCTCGCCGTCGACGAGACCGTCGGTGCGGCTTCTGACGCGGCGGCCGGTGCAACCCGGGAAGGTACGGACCCCCGCGAGGGTGCCCGCCCTGCCTCCCGGCGCACCCCGGCGCACGGTGGTCGCTGGATCGGGGACCTGCGCCCGCGTGTGCTGTTCCTCGCCTCCGGGGCGCAGGGGTGGGCCTCCCTGTGCCGGCTGGTCTCAGCCGCGCACCTGGGTCCGCAGGCGGAGCGGGGCATGCCGCACGTGACCTGGACTGATCTGCGTGCGCATCACGAGGGTCTCGTCGTCCTGCTGCCCGCCGACTCCGAGGTCGGGCGGCTGATCTCCTCGCAGCGCATCCATCGTGCGGCGGGTGCTGTTCGTCCCTGGCGGGCGATCTTCGACCGCCGGCTCGGGATCGCGGTCGCCTCCCACCGCCGCCCGAGCCGGCAT
>JBIIJX010000135.1:0-6775 GCA_044233495.1 Candidatus Nanopelagicales bacterium | reverse complement strand
GGCGAGGTCGATGCTGCCGTCGGAGCTGCGACCGAACAGGTAGCCGCCCAGTCCGCTGAAGATCGGATAGGTCGTCCAGGGCGACGTGCCCTCGCCCTGCGCCAGCGCAAAGGGCACCGTGACCTTCCGGTCCTTCTTGGTGAGTTTCAGCGCGAGCTCACCGAGCTCACGGAATGTCCGGGGCTGGGTCGGCACGAGGACCGTGTTGGTGATCAGAGCCAGATTGCTGATCTGCACCGGCAGGCCCATCTGCTCCCCGCCCACCACGGATCCGACGAGCACATTGGGCCGGAACTGGCTGCGGACCCGCTTCTTGAGCTCGATCGGCGCCAGCAGCCCCGCGTCGGCGAGTTCACCCGTCCAGGCGAGGTCGCCCCAGATGATGTCCGGAGCCTGCTTGGCACTCACCCCTGCGAGTTCTGCACGGACGTTCGCGAGGTCCTTGTCCACGACGGTGACCGGAACGCCCTGGACCCCATTGGGGACGAGATCGCGGATCACCTGGGCGTGGATGGGATCCGACCAGATGACGATGGATTCGGCAGCATGCGCAGGAGCGGCAGCCGCACCGGCGGCTGCCAGCGTCGCCGCGACCACGCCGGACAGGATCCGGGTCACCACTCGCATTGCAACACCCCCACGATGTCGATGGCCGCCATCGTACGTTCGGGACCCGTACGGGACCCGGCAGTGACATACCCGCGATCTGCGCGGGTGCCTCCCCCGAGCGGGCCCTAGGCCTCCATGCCCAGGCGACGGGCCGATCGGGCCCGCTGCCGCGAGGCCCGCATGCGGCGCAGGCGCTTGACCAGCATGGGATCGAAGGCGAGCGCGGCCGGATCGTCGATGAGGCCGTTCAGGATCTGGTAGTACCGGGTGCCGCTCATGTCGAAGAGCTCCCGGATGGCCTGCTCCTTGGCTCCCGCGTACTTCCACCACTGCCGCTCGAACTCGAGGATCTGACGATCCCGCGCGCTCAGCGCGTCCAGGTGGGCGTCCCGCGCGTGCCCGGCATCCATGTTCTCTCCCTTGTCGGTCGACCTAGAGACGTCATCGTACGGGGTGAATTCCATCGGTGTCATTCACCTCCCCACTTCCATGCTTCTCAGGTGTCGTCTGGATGCTGCGGCTCGCGGTTCTGCCGGTCCAGTTTCTCGCGAACCGACTGCCGGTGCCGCTCGCGTCGTCGATTCCGCGTGCGGATGAGCAGCCAGGAGAAGGCGTACCCGAGGCCGTTGGTGGCCCAGTGCAGGCCCATGGGTGCCAGGACGCTGCCGGAGAGCAGGCGCAGGAAGGCGAACAGCACTCCGGCCACAGACGTGGTCAGCACGCTGAGCGCCACGGCGAGGATGTTGCCCCGGCGCCCCTCGCCCACGACTGAGCCGAGCGCCGGGTTCTGCTCGTGGGTGCCGATGCTGGGCAGGATGTGCCACAGGCCGAAGATCACCGACGACAGCACGATGCCCCACACGAGCCCGAAACGGCGGACGAGCATCGAGAGGAGCACGGCGCGAAAGGCGATCTCCTCCAGCAGCACCGTGCCGAACGGCACCTCCACGAGCGCCTGGAACACCATTCGCCCGCCGCTGAGGTCGCCCATCCGCTCGTCGTGGAAGGCCGTCCGAGTGCGTCTGAACGCTGAGCCGACGAGGTAGACGGCCGTGACCAGCGCGATGGACGCCCCGGCCCAGATGAGGCCGGGCAGCAGGTAGCCCCAGCCCAGACCCATGTCGGTCCAGGTGTTGCCGTCGAGCAGGCCGATGGCGAGCAGGAGGACGGACCCGCCGAAGGCCCACAGCAGGTAGTGGGTCTGGGGGGCCACCCGGTTGTTGACGACGTTGAGCACCACGAGCAGGCCGATGACCACCGCGACCGGCCACCAGGCCAGTCCGGTCTCCTGGGCCGGGTAGACGAGTTCGAACATCCGGATTGCAGTGTAGGAGGGCGGGCGTCGGCACGGCCCGTCCGAGAAGGCGATTGCAGGGCATACTCGTGCGGTGCCCGAGGACCGCAGCGTGCTGACCCGACCCGGGCCCGAGCCGGCCGCGACTCTTCGCTACGGCGACGATCCGGACCAGGTCATCGATGTCTATCCCGTGGATCCGTCAGTTGCGGCGGATCCGTCGGCACCGAAGCACCCCACGGTCGTGTTCGTCCACGGTGGCTACTGGCGGACGGACTATGACCGCCGCCACGCGCGCTCAGCCGCCGCCGCGCTCCGCACGGCGGGGTTTCCCACGGCCCTGATCGAGTACCGCCGCCGGCCGGGGGACCCCGATGCGACCATCGAGGACGTCGCCGCAGGCATCAGAGCCGCGGCGTCCGGAGCCTTGGGCCTGCCGGACGGTCCCGTCGTCGTCGTCGGCCACTCGGCCGGGGGCCATCTCGCACTCGTGGCCGCATCGGACCCCGACCTGCCGATCGCAGGCTGCCTCGCGCTCGCCCCCGTGGCCGACCTGCGCATGGCTGAGGACTTCGCCCTCGACGTCGACGGAGTAGGCGCCTTCATCGGCTGCTCGGCAATCGACCGACCCGACCTCGATCCCTGCCGACTGACGTGCTCGACCCTCACCCTCGTCTTGCACGGCGAGGAGGACGACCTCGTGCCCATCGCCCTGTCGGAGTCGTTCACCCAGACGTCCGGTCAGCGGCTGATCCGGATGCCGGGCACCGGTCACTTCGCGCTCATCGATCCGACCAGCCCGGTCTGGCCGGACGTGATCGCCCATCTGCGCGCCATCGCCCCCGTCGCCGGTATTGAATGAGGCCATGACGAACACGCGCGAGGACGCGGCCCTTGCGCTGGACGCGGAGCCGGATGCCGCCCTGCGTCGCGATGACTTCCTCCTTCCCCCTGCATCCGGGGGCGATTTCCCGCTGACTGCGTACCTGGCCGGTAACTCCCTCGGCCTGCAGCCCAAGGCAACGCGGGACGAGGTGCTGGCCGATCTCGCCGCCTGGGAGCACTACGGAGTGCAGGGGCACCTGAGGGCGCATCGGCCCTGGCTGAAGTACCACGAGGATCTTCGCGAGCCGGCTGCGCGACTTGTCGGTGCGCTGCCTCGCGAGGTCGTGGCGATGAACTCGCTCACCGTCAACCTGCACCTGCTGCTCGCGAGCTTCTACCGTCCTACGGCAATCCGACACCGCATCGTGATCGAGGACCGCGCATTCTCATCCGACTCCTACACAGTGCGCAGCCATGTCGCCTTCCGCGGCTACGACCCCGACACCGCCGTGCTGCGCATCAAGCCCCGCCCGGGCGAGGACGTGCTGCGCACCGAGGACGTCCTGGCGACACTGCATGATCACGCGCACTCGATCGCGACCGTGATGATCGGTGGCGTCAACTACCTCAGCGGCGAGGTGATGGACATGCCGACCATCACTCGGGCCGGTCACGAGATAGGCGCCACAGTCGGCTGGGACCTCGCTCATGCTGCCGGCAACATCCCCCTCCACCTCCATGAGTGGGACGTCGACTTCGCCGCGTGGTGCTCGTACAAGTACCTCAACTCCGGGCCCGGAGCCGTCGCGGGAGCCTTCGTCCACGAGCGGCACCTGGAGGATGCGCAGCTGCCGCGACTCGAGGGATGGTGGAGCACCGAGCCGGTCGGTCGATTCGAGATGCACCCGGAGTCCGATCCTCAGGCGAGCGCCGATGCCTGGTCGATGTCGAATCCGCCGATTCTCGCCATGAGCCCCGTGCGCACGTCCTTGAAGATCCTTGACGAGGTCGGAATGCCCGCACTGCGTGCACGAAGCCTGCGCCTCACCGGCTACCTGCGGTCGCTGCTCGAGACCATCGCCGACAGCGCACGGTTGACCATCGTCACGCCGGACGAGGACGAGCGGCACGGCGCACAGCTGTCCGTTCGAGTACCCGTGGACGCCGACGATCTCATCACGGCACTCGATGAGAAGTGGGGTGTCGTCGCGGACGACCGTCGCCCGGACATCATCCGGCTGGCGCCGGTCCCTCTCTACTGCACGTTCCATGACTGCTGGCGAGCCGTGGATGCGATGAGTCACGAGCTGACCGGGCGGGGGATCGGATGAGCGCCCCGGAGACGATGCGGGTGGCCGTCGTGGGGGGAGGGCTCGTGGGCTCGCTGCTCGCCTGCTACCTCGGCCGTCGCGGCTATCACGTCGACGTCTACGAGCGGCGTCCCGATCCGCGGCTCGCGCTGTCCGAGCGCGGCCGTTCGATCAACCTCGCCCTGTCCGAGCGCGGTCTGGACGCACTTCGCCGCATCGATCTCGTCGACACCGTCATGGCGCCAGCCCTCCCGATGCACGGCCGCATGGTTCACGACATCGCCGGACGGACGAACTTCCAGTCGTACTCTGCCAAGGGTGACCGCGCCATCAACTCGATCGGCCGCAGCGCACTCAACGAGACGCTGCTCGATGCCGCCGAGGCGACACCGGGCGTCACGCTCCACTTCGACGTGCGGACGACGGGCTACGGGCTCGGCCCCAACTCCCTCGCCCTCGCACGTGGCGATGCGCTCGAGGTGGTCGAACCCGACATCGTCATCGCAGCTGACGGATTCGGCAGTGCCGTGCGCAAGTCGCTCGAGGCCGCCGGAAGGATGAGTGTGCGGACGGAGCCGGAGGGTCACGGCTACAAGGAGCTCACGATTCCGGCTGTCAACGGGGAGTTCGCCATGGATCCCGACGCCCTCCACATCTGGCCGCGTGGCTCCTCGATGATGATCGCCCTGCCGAATCCCGACGGATCCTTCACATGCACCCTGTTCTGGCCACGGGAGGAACTCGAGGCGCTCACGACCCCCGATCAGATCCTGAGGCACTTCAACGAGGTCTACCCCGACGCTGTGCCACTGATGCCCACACTCGTGGACGACTACCTCGCCGACCCCAACGGCCTGCTCGCCACCCTTCATGTCGACCCGTGGCAGGCCGACGGCAAGGTTGCGGTGATCGGCGATGCTGCGCACGCGATCCTGCCCTTCTTCGGCCAGGGCGCCAATGCCGGATTCGAGGACGTCGTCGAGCTCGATCGATGCCTCGACGAGACCGGCGACGACTGGTCCCTCGCACTTCCCCTCTACCAGCAGCGTCGCCAGCCGAACGGCGAGGCGATCGCGTGGCTGGCGAAGGAGAACTTCATCGAGATGCGCGACAAGGTGGCATCGCGGGCCTTCCGCGCGACCAAGACCGTCGAGCACACACTCGAGCGCCTGCTCCCCGGGCGCTACCTGTCCCGCTACGAGATGGTCTCGTTCACCACCATCCCCTACGCCGAGGTGATCGAGCGCGACAAGCGTCAGCGCAGCACCGTCCTGGCGACCCTCGCCGGCGTCGGTGCCGTGGCCGTGGGGACCACCATCGGGCTCCTCACCCACGCAGCACGCAAGGGAGCGTGATGGCGACCGAGAGCTATCTGCTGGGTCACAAGGCGAAGCCCCGTGGACGCTTTCCGCATTCCAAGCGGGCCGGGGACTTCATCTACGTCTCCGGGACGTCCAGTCGCCGGCCCGACGACACGTTCGTCGGCGTGGACATCGTCGACGGGAAGAAGGTTCTCGACGTGCGACTGCAGACCGCGGCGGTCATCGAGAACATCCGCGACATCCTGGAGGCGGCCGGTGCCGAGCTCACCGATCTCGTCCAGGTGACGTCGTACCTGGTCGACATGGCCGACTTCACGGCCTACAACGAGACCTACGCGCAGTACTTCGACGAGACCGGGCCGACGCGCACGACCGTCGCGGTGAGGGAACTGCCGCACCCGGACCTGCTGATCGAGATGCAGGCCGTCGCCTACAAGCCGGAGGGAACGAGATGACCGACACCAGCGACGTCACGACCGCACTCGACTTCGACGCCTGGCTGGCCGAGCATGGGCCGAACCTCAAGCCCCCCGTGGGAAACAAGGAGGTCTTCCCCGGCCAGCAGGACTTCATCGTCATGGTGGTCGGCGGCCCCAACCAGCGCACGGACTACCACGTCGATCCGTACGAGGAGGTGTTCTACCAGCTCAAGGGCACCATGCACGTGAACCTCATGACGCCCGACGGTCCGGATCGGGTGACCATCAGCGCCGGGCAGATGTGGGTGCTCCCCCGCTTCATGCCGCACTCACCGCAGCGCCCCGAGGCCGGTTCGATCGGCCTGGTCTTCGAGCGCCCGCGGGAACCCGGCGTGAAGGAGCACTTCCAGTGGTACTGCCCTTCGTGCAACGCACTCATCCACGACGTCGAGCTCCAGGTCACCGACATCGTGGTCGACCTTCCACCCGTGTTCGAGGCCTTCTACGCCGACGAGCAGGCACGCACGTGCAGCCAGTGCAGGACCCTGCACCCCGGCAAGGGGTAGCGGGTGGTCCCTGTCATCGACGTGCACACCCACGTCGTCCCGCCCGGCTGGCCCGACCTCGGATCACCCGGTGATCCGTGGCTGCGCATGGACTCCACGACGGCGGCGACGATCATGCTGGGGGACCGGGAATTCCGGCGCATCACCGATGCGTGCTGGAACGCCGACACGCGGCTCGCTGACATGGACGCCGACGGAATCGACGTGCAGGTCGTGCTCCCGACACCCGTCTTCTTCGGGTACGACCGCACTCCAGGCGACGCGGCGCGCGTCGCCGGCATCTTCAACGACCTCGCTCTCGAGGTCGCTGCCCAGGCCCCGGACAGGCTGCTTCCGTTCTGCCAGGTGCCGCTGCAGGACACCGACGCCGCCATAGCCGAGCTTGATCGCTGCATCGCGAACGGCCATCGTGGTGTCGAGATAGGCAACC
>JBIIJX010000247.1:0-3410 GCA_044233495.1 Candidatus Nanopelagicales bacterium | reverse complement strand
CCGAGCTCTCGCACGTGAGAACCGTGCGGACCCGGATGGTGTCGGCGCCCTGATGGACCAGCTCCTCGACTCGCGGCGTGGTCAGCTCCTCGCCCGCGAGCGCGATGACCTTCCCGTCGACCTCTACATCGCGCGCCAGCGTTCTCGACGCAACCGACGTGTCAAGGTTGTCGACCGGGCGCAGGACCCCGTCGACCCGCTCCCCGACGACGACGATGGCACCGCGATCGGTGCCGCAGTCGACCTCACGGACGATGACGTCCTGGGAGACGTCGACGAGTCGGCGGGTCAGGTAGCCCGAGTCCGCCGTGCGGAGCGCGGTGTCGGCCAGACCCTTGCGGGCACCGTGCGTGGAGATGAAGTACTCCAGCACCGACAGGCCCTCGCGGAAGTTGGACTTGATCGGACGCGGGATGATCTCGCCCTTGGGGTTGGCGACGAGGCCGCGCATGCCCGCGATCTGGCGGACCTGCATGTAGTTACCTCGGGCACCGGAGTCGACCATCATGTGCACGGAGTTGGTTCGCGGGAAGTTCTCCTGCATGGCCTTGGCCACTTCGTCCGTGGCGCGGGTCCAGATCTCGATGAGCTCCTGACGGCGCTCCGCATCGGTGATCAGGCCGCGGTCGTACTGCTTCTGGACCTTCTCGGCCTTCTCCTCCGCGTTCGCGAGAAGCTCCGCCTTCGCCGGCGGGGCGATCACGTCAGAGAAGGAGATCGTGACGCCCGAGCGCGTGGCCCAGTGGAAGCCCAGGGCCTTGAGATCGTCGAGGGTCTCGGCGACATCGACCTTGGCGTAGATCTCCGCGAGGCGGTTCACCGTCTGACCGAGGACCTTCTTGTCGACCTGCGTGTTCACGTAGGGGTAGTCGTCCGGAAGCGCCTCGTTGAAGAGGGCCCGACCGAGCGTGGTCTCGAGCAGGAAGGGATCTCCCGGCACCCAGCCCTCGGGAGCCTGGAAGTCCTGCGGGGGAAGCCCCTCCGTGAGCCGGATGGTGGCCTTGGCCTGCAGGTCGAGCGCACCGGTCTCGAAGGCCATGATCGCCTCGGCCACCGACGTGAACGCATGCCCCTCGCCAACCGCACCCTCGTTCATGGTGGTCATGAAGTAGATGCCGAGGACCATGTCCTGGGTAGGCGTTGTGATGGGGCGACCATTCGCCGGCGACAGGATGTTGTTGCTCGACAGCATCAGGATGCGCGCCTCGGCCTGGGCCTCTGCCGAGAGCGGCAGGTGCACGGCCATCTGGTCGCCGTCGAAGTCCGCATTGAATGCGGTGCAGACGAGGGGGTGGATCTGGATGGCCTTGCCCTCGATCAGCTGGGGCTCGAACGCCTGAATGCCCAGTCGGTGCAGCGTCGGCGCCCGGTTCAGCATCACCGGGTGCTCGGCGATGACCTCCTCGAGCACATCCCAGACGACCGGACGCGAACGCTCGACCATGCGCTTGGCGCTCTTGATGTTCTGAGCGTGATTGAGGTCGACCAGTCGCTTCATGACGAAGGGCTTGAAGAGCTCCAGCGCCATCTGCTTGGGAAGTCCGCACTGGTGCAGCTTCAGCTGGGGACCGACGACGATCACGGAACGGCCCGAGTAGTCGACGCGCTTGCCGAGCAGGTTCTGACGGAATCGGCCCTGCTTGCCCTTGAGCATGTCGGAGAGCGACTTCAGGGCGCGGTTGCCCGGCCCTGTGACCGGCCGGCCGCGGCGACCGTTGTCGAACAGGGCGTCGACCGCCTCCTGGAGCATGCGCTTCTCGTTGTTGACGATGATCTCGGGCGCACCGAGATCGAGGAGTCGCTTCAGGCGGTTGTTGCGGTTGATCACGCGACGGTAGAGATCGTTGAGGTCGGAGGTCGCGAAGCGGCCGCCATCCAGCTGGACCATGGGTCGCAGGTCCGGCGGAATGACCGGCACGGCATCGAGGACCATGCCCTGCGGGGAGTTGGTGGTGTTGAGGAAGGCCTGCACGACCTTCAGCCGCTTGAGGGCACGGGTCTTCTTCTGGCCCTTGCCCGTTGCCACGATCTCGCGCAGGATGGCGGACTCCGCCTCCAGGTCAAAGGACTCCAGGCGCTTCTGGATCGCTGCCGCGCCCATGCCGCCGTCGAACCAGCGTCCGTAGCGGTCGCGCATCTCGCGGAACAGCATCTCGTCGCCCTCGAGGTCCTGCACCTTCAGGGTGCGGAAGCGGTCGAAGATGCGATCAAGTCGCTCGATCTCGTTGTCGGCCTTGCGGCGCAAGGCGGCCATCTCACGCTCGCCGGACTCGCGCACCTTGCGCCGGACGTCGGACTTGGCGCCCTCCTCCTCCAGCTCCGCGAGGTCGGCCTCGAGCTTCTTCGCCCGGTTCTCGATGTCGTTGTCGCGACGATCTGCGATCTGCTTCTTCTCGATGCCGAGCTGCTTCTCGAGCTGCGGCAGGGCGTCGTGGCGACCCTCGTCATCGACCCACGTGATCATGTAGGCCGCGAAGTAGATGACCTTCTCGAGATCCTTGGGAGCCAGGTCGAGCAGGTACCCGAGTCGGCTGGGCACGCCCTTGAAGTACCAGATGTGCGTCACCGGCGCGGCGAGCTCGATGTGGCCCATGCGCTCACGACGGACCTTGGCGCGGGTCACCTCGACGCCGCAGCGCTCGCAGATGATGCCCTTGAAGCGCACGCGCTTGTACTTGCCGCAGTAGCACTCCCAGTCACGGGTGGGGCCGAAGATCTTCTCGCAGAACAGGCCGTCCTTCTCCGGCTTGAGCGTGCGGTAGTTGATCGTCTCCGGCTTCTTCACCTCACCGTACGACCACGTGCGGATGTCGTCCGCGGTCGCCAGGCCGATGCGCAGTTCGTCGAAGAAGTTGACGTCAAGCACTGTGGTGTCCTTCGTTCGGTTCGGTCGTCTGGTGGTGTCGGGTGCCGGTCGGCTAGAGCTCGTCGACGCTGCTGGGCTCGCGCCGCGACAGGTCGATGCCGAGCTCCTCGGCGGCGCGGAAGACGTCGTCGTCGGAGTCGCGCATCTCGATGGCGATGCCGTCGCCGCTCAGCACCTCGACGTTGAGACACAGGGACTGCATCTCCTTGACGAGGACCTTGAACGACTCCGGGATGCCGGGCTCGGGGATGTTCTCGCCCTTGACGATCGCCTCGTAGACCTTGACGCGACCGAGCACGTCGTCGGACTTGATGGTCAGCAGCTCCTGCAGGGCGTAGGCGGCGCCGTAGGCCTCGAGGGCCCACACCTCCATCTCGCCGAAGCGCTGTCCGCCGAACTGCGCCTTACCACCGAGCGGCTGCTGGGTGATCATCGAGTACGGCCCAGTCGAGCGTGCGTGGATCTTGTCGTCGACGAGGTGCAGCAGCTTCAGGATGTAGATGTAGCCCACGGTGATGCGGCCCGGGATGGGCTCGCCGCTGCG
>JBIIJX010000248.1:0-3383 GCA_044233495.1 Candidatus Nanopelagicales bacterium | reverse complement strand
GCGCCTTGCCGTCGGGGCCCACGAGAGTCAGGCCGTCGTCGGTCGGTCGGGTCGAGGCGAGGACGGCGGAGAGCTCGTCCTCACGCGCCCCGTCGAACACCGGCGTGGCGACCTTCGTGCCGCGCGGCACGCTGCGCACCTCCTGCGGCATGCGCTCGACACGCGGATCGGAGGGATCGACCTCCCAGCCCGTGGCTGCAGCCCAGCCGAGGTGCGTCTCGAGGATCTGGCCGATGTTCATGCGGCCGGGAACGCCGAGCGGGTTGAGCACTACGTCGACCGGGGTGCCGTCCTCCAGGAAGGGCATGTCCTCCGGGGGCAGGATCTTCGCGATGACGCCCTTGTTGCCGTGGCGTCCCGCGAGCTTGTCGCCCTCGGTGATCTTGCGCTTCTGGGCGATGTAGACGCGCACGAGTCGGTTCACGCCCGGGGGAAGCTCGTCGCCCTCGTCGATGTCGAAGACCCGGACGCCGATGACCTTGCCCGACTCTCCGTGCGGCACCTTGAGCGAGGTGTCGCGCACCTCGCGTGCCTTCTCGCCGAAGATGGCGCGCAGCAGGCGCTCCTCGGGGGTCAGCTCGGTCTCGCCCTTCGGCGTCACCTTGCCGACGAGGATGTCACCGGGGACGACATCGGCGCCGATGCGGATGATGCCGCGCTCGTCGAGATCGGCGAGCACCTCCTCCGAGACGTTGGGGATGTCGCGGGTGATCTCCTCCGGGCCCAGCTTGGTGTCACGTGCGTCGACCTCGTGCTCCTCGATGTGGATCGAGGACAGGACGTCGTCCTGCACGAGGCGCTGGTTGAGAATGATGGCGTCCTCGTAGTTGTGGCCCTCCCACGACATGAACGCGACGAGGAGGTTGCGGCCCAGAGCCATCTCGCCGAGCTCGGTGGACGGACCGTCGGCGATGACCTGACCGGCCTCGACCCGCTCGCCCTCGGACACGATCGGCTTCTGGTTGAAGCAGGTGCCCTGGTTCGAGCGGTGGAACTTCTCGAGACCGTAGAGGTCGTACTCGCCGTCGTCGGTGGCGATGGTGATGGCCTCGGCCGACACCTCCGTCACGACTCCGGCCTTGGTCGCCTTGATGACGTCAGCGGCGTCGTACGCGGCGCGGAACTCCATGCCGGTGCCGACGAGCGGAGCCTCAGCGCGCAGCAACGGAACAGCCTGGCGCTGCATGTTCGAGCCCATGAGCGCGCGGTTGGCGTCGTCGTGCTCGAGGAACGGGATCATGGCCGTCGCCACAGACCACAGCTGGCGCGGGGAGACGTCCATGTAGTCGACCTCGGCCGGGGTGACGTAGTCGACCTCGCCGCCCTTGCGACGGCACAGGACGCGGTCCTCGCTCATGGTGCCGTCGGCACCGAGCGGGGTGTTCGCCTGCGCGATGACGTGGAGGTCTTCCTCGTCCGCCGTGAGGTAGTCGACCTGGTCGGTGACCTTGCCCTTGACGACCTTGCGGTACGGCGTCTCGACGAACCCGAATGCGTTGATGCGCCCGTAGGTCGCCAGAGAGCCGATCAGGCCGATGTTCGGACCTTCCGGAGTCTCGATCGGGCACATGCGGCCGTAGTGCGACGGGTGGACGTCGCGCACCTCGAAGCCGGCACGCTCACGGGACAGGCCACCCGGACCGAGCGCCGAGAGCCGGCGCTTGTGGGTCAGGCCCGAGAGCGGGTTGGTCTGGTCCATGAACTGCGACAGCTGCGACGTGCCGAAGAACTCCTTGATCGACGCCACGACCGGGCGGATGTTGATCAGGGTCTGCGGCGTGATCGCCTCGACGTCCTGCGTGGTCATGCGCTCGCGCACGACACGCTCCATCCGCGACAGGCCGGTGCGGATCTGATTCTGGATGAGCTCGCCCACAGTGCGCAGACGGCGGTTGCCGAAGTGGTCGATGTCGTCGGTCTCGACGACCACCTCGCCACGCGGGCCCTCCATGGTCTCGAGGCCGGCATGCAGACGCACGAGGTACTCGATCGCCGCGACGATGTCGTCGCGGGTGAGCACGCTCTGCTCCAGCGGCAGGTCGAGACCGAGCTTCTTGTTGACCTTGTAGCGGCCGACCTTCGCAAGGTCGTAGCGCTTGGGATTGAAGTAGAAGTTGTCGAGCAGGTTGCGGGCGTTCTCCAGGGTCGGCGGCTCACCCGGGCGCAGCTTGCGGTAGATGTCGAGGAGGGCGTCGTCCTGGGACTCGATGGAGTCCTTCTCGAACGTCGCCATGAAGGTCTCGTACTGACCGAACCGCTCGACGATCTCCTCGCGGGTCATGCCGAGGGCCTTGAGCAGGACGGTGACCGGCTGCTTGCGCTTGCGGTCCACGCGGACGGCCACGAGATCCTTCTTGTCGATCTCGAACTCCAGCCAGGCACCACGGCTGGGGATGATCTTGGCGAGGAAGACGTCCTTGTCGGAGGTCTTGTCGACCGAGCGCTCGAAGTAGGCGCCGGGCGAGCGCACCAGCTGGGACACCACGACGCGCTCGGTGCCGTTGATGATGAACGTGCCCTTGTCGGTCATCAGCGGGAAGTCGCCCATGAAGACCGTCTGGGACTTGATCTCACCGGTCTCGTTGTTCATGAACTCGGCCGTGACGAAGAGCGGAGCCGCGTAGGTGAAGTCCTTCTCGCGGCACTGGTCGACGGTGTACTTCGGGGGCTCGAACCGGTGATCGCGGAAGGACAGCGACATGGAGCCGGCGAAGTCCTCGATGGGGCTGATCTCCTCGAAGATCTCCGTGAGTCCGGAGGCCTGGGGCACCTCGGTGTTGCCGGCAGCGATCTGCGCTGCCACCCGGGCCCGCCACTCCTCACCGCCGAGGAGCCAGTCGAAGCTCGCCGTCTGGAGGGCCAGCAGATCCGGAACCGCCAGCGGCTCACGGATCTTGGCGAAGGACACCCGGTTCAGGGCCGGGGACAGGGGCGTTGCGTCTGAACGCGAGGGGGCCAAGATCTGTTCCTTCCACGGTGCACTGCGTCACAGGTGCGCTGCGGCCATGCCGGACAGCCCTGGCTGTCAAGTTCGCGAACGACCGAGACGACAGGGTGAGTGGAAAGGATGGCAGCGCAAAGCGGCAGTCTACCCCGTGGGCACACCGCTGTCCAACCCCGGTGTCACTCTCGCCGATCATCGTCCGCAGGGACCGCAACCGGGCGGACAGCTGCTGCCCGGTCTCGGTGACTCCGCGAACCTCGTCCGACGAGGCCTGCACACGGGGTGTGCGGGAGAATGGTGACCCGAGGGGGCCGAAAGGTCAAGCAGGGCGTGGGTTTTCGGCCTGCACCGTTACGGAGACGTGACCTGGGATCCGTGCGCGCGACGTGGACGGAACAGGGCGAATCGGGCATCCCCTCACGGCGCAGACATGCGAAGG
>JBIIJX010000133.1:0-6852 GCA_044233495.1 Candidatus Nanopelagicales bacterium | reverse complement strand
TCTGCTCACTGCTCGACGTCACGGACAACCTCGTCGACGGTCAGGTCGTGCCGCCCGTCGGCGTGGTGCGCCACGACGGCGACGACACCTATCTCGTCGTGGCGGCCGACAAGGGCACGGCGACCTTCTCCGACATCGCCAACGGCATCGCCGCCGAGTACGGGTTCTGGCTCGGGGACGCCTTCGCGTCAGGCGGATCGATGGGCTACGACCACAAGGCGATGGGCATCACGGCCCGGGGCGCCTGGGAGTCGGTGAAGCGGCACTTCCGCGAGCTCGATCTCGACACGCAGACGCAGGACTTCACCGTGGTCGGCATCGGCGACATGAGCGGTGACGTCTTCGGCAACGGCATGCTGCTCAGCGAGCACATCCGCCTCGTGGTGGCCTTCGACCACCGGCACATCTTCGTGGACCCGAACCCTGATGCGGCAACGTCCTTCGCCGAGCGCCGCCGGCTGTTCGACCAGCCTCGCTCGTCGTGGGCCGACTACGACCCGGCGGTGATCTCCCCGGGCGGCGGCATCTTCGCCCGATCGCTGAAGTCGATCATCGTGACGCCGGAGATGTCCGATGCCCTCGGGATGCCGGCGGCGGTGGAGGCCGTGACGCCTGACGAGCTCATCCGGGCGGCGTTGAAGGCGCCCGTCGATCTGCTCTGGAACGGCGGCATCGGCACCTACGTCAAGGCCCAGACGGAGACCAACGTCGACGTGGGCGACAAGTCCAACGACCGGATCCGCATCAACGGCAACGACCTCCGGTGCCGGGTGGTGGGCGAGGGCGGCAACCTCGGACTCACCCAGCTGGGCCGCATCGAGGCCGCCCGGCACGGAGTTCGCCTCAACACCGACGCCATCGACAACTCGGCCGGGGTCGACACCTCCGACCACGAGGTCAACATCAAGATCCTCCTGGATGCCGCGATCCGTCGCGGCTCGCTGGATCTCCAGGCACGCAACATGCTGCTCGCCGAGATGACCGATGACGTCGCTCGTATGGTCCTCGCCGACAACTACGGCCAGAACGTCGTGCTCGGCAACTCGCGTGCGGGGGCCGCCGCGCTCGTCACCGTGCAGCAGCGGATGATCCGTGAACTGGAGCAGTCGGGAATGCTCGATCGCGCGCTCGAGTACCTGCCGGACGACGAGGAGCTCCGCACGCGCGAGCTGGCGGGGGAGGGTCTCACCGGCCCCGAGCTGTGCGTGCTCCTGGCCTACTCGAAGATCTCGCTCACCAAGGAGCTGAACGAGTCGACGTTCGCCCAGGACCCCTACTTCACGCGTGCGCTGGTGGAGTACTTCCCTTCCGTCCTGCGCGAGCGCTTCGCCGACGAGATCGCGGCCCATCCGCTGCGCGCGCAGATCATCTCGACGGTCACCGTCAACCGGCTGATCAACATCGCGGGAATCACCTTCGTGTTCCGGGCCATGGAGGAGACGGGTGCCAGCGCGGTCGAGGTCGTGCGGGCGGCGACGGCGGCCATGGAGGTTTTCCGCATCCCGGCGTTCTGGCAGCAGGTCAACGAGAACGACGGCCGGATCTCGACCAGCGCCCAGGTCGTCCTGCACCTGGAGACACGGCGACTGCTCGACCGGGCGACCCGCTGGTTCCTGCAGACGCGCGGCGGCGTGATCGATGTGCAGGCGGAGGTCGAGCGTTTCGCCTCTGTCGTCGAGGACCACACCAGCGCCGTGCCGACCAATCTCCTGGGCAAGGAGCGCGAGCGCTTCGACCGGCTCATGCGCAGGTTCCAGGAGGCGGGCACACCGGAAGACCTCGCCCGCTACGCCGCGGCATCGCTGGACGTCTTCGCCCTGCTCGACATCGCTGACATCTGCCTGCGCACGGGGGAGCCGGTCGATGTCGTCATCCCCCTGTACTTCACGATCTCGGACCGCTACGAGATCGACGGCACGCTCGTGAAGATCTCGGACCTGCCGCGCGGTGATCGCTGGAGCGCGCTCGCGCGGTTCGCGCTGCGCAGCGACCTCTACTCCGTCGTGGCCGGGCTCACCTCACGGATCCTGCGCTCGACGCCGGACGACCTGCCGCCGCTTGAGCGGCTGTCGGCGTGGGAGTGGGAGCACTCGGAGGGGGTCTCGCGCGCGCGCACGACCCTCGACGACATCGAGGCGATCGACGAGCCGAACCTCGCCACCTTGTCGGTCGCGCTGCGCACCCTGCGCAACTTGATCGCCCAGGAGGGCTGACGGAGCCGCAGGTCGTCGCGAACTGTTCGCAGCTGTCGAGGGGGTCGGTCGGGCTACGGCCTGCCCGTCTACCCTGAGGCGTCCGACCTTCCGTTCGAGGAGAACCCGTGAGCCTGCCGCCCCTGGTGGACCCCGCCGATGAGCTGACGATCGACGAGGTGCGCCGCTACAGCCGCCACCTGATCATCCCGGACGTGGGCATGAGCGGGCAGAAGCGCCTGAAGAACGCGAAGGTCCTGTGTGTCGGTGCCGGCGGACTCGGCAGCCCGTCGCTGATGTACCTCGCCGCAGCAGGAGTGGGCACCCTCGGCATCGTCGAGTTCGACGTCGTCGACGAGTCCAACCTGCAGCGGCAGATCATCCACGGGCAGGGCGACATCGGCCGACCGAAGGCGGAGAGCGCGCGTGACTCCGTGCTGGAGATCAATCCCTATGTGACGGTGAACCTCCACACCGAGCGCCTGGACTCCTCCAACGTGATGGACCTGTTCAGTCAGTACGACCTCATCGTCGACGGCACCGACAACTTCGCCACCCGCTACCTGGTCAACGACGCGTGCGTGCTGCTGGGCAAGCCGTACGTGTGGGGCTCCATCTACCGCTTCGATGGCCAGGCATCGGTGTTCTGGGCCGATCACGGCCCGTGCTACCGCTGCCTGTATCCGGAGCCGCCGCCGCCCGGCATGGTGCCGTCGTGCGCGGAAGGCGGCGTGCTCGGAGTCCTGTGCGCCTCCATCGGGTCGATCCAGGTGAACGAGGCCATCAAGCTCATCACGGGCGTCGGCCAGACCCTGCTCGGGCGGCTCATGATCTACGACGCCCTCGAGATGACCTACCGCCAGGTGAAGGTGCGCAAGGACCCCCACTGCGCGGTGTGCGGCGAGAACCCCACGGTGACCGAGCTCATCGACTACGAGGCGTTCTGCGGCACGATCTCCGACGAGGCTGCAGAGGCGGCGCGCGACTCCACGATCACCGTCCTCCAGCTGAAGGACATGCTGAACGCCCGCGATGCCGGCGAGGACGACTTCGTGCTGATCGACGTCCGTGAGCCCAACGAGTTCGAGATCGTCAGCATTCCGGGTGCGGTCCTGATCCCCAAGGGGGAGTTCCTCGACGGATCGGCGCTGGAGAAGCTGCCGAACGACCGGCGCATCGTCCTGCACTGCAAGGTGGGCGGCCGATCCGCCGAGGCCCTGGCCGTGGTCAAGGGCGCCGGGTACTCCGACGCGGTGCACGTCGGAGGCGGCATCCTGCAGTGGATCGCGCAGGTGGAGCCGGACAAGCCCACGTACTGACCAAGACTCGGCACGTCACCGTGCCACGAAAGCCGCGGAGCCCTCGGGCCCGCGGCTTTCTGCGTTGCTGACCGGTCATTGTCCGTGCGGTCCGTGCACTGACCGGCATTCGACCATTTGAACGTCCCTTCGCTTTCTCTCCGCTCACACGATGGAGGTCACTCGAAGGGAGAAAGTGCCATGACAGTGCACAAGCAAGCAGGAGGTCGCGGCTCGCGAGACCGGGTCGCCACGTGGATGGCTGGCGCGTCCGCGCTCGCTGTCGCGATCTCGTCGATAGTTCTGATCTCGAGCTCGGGCGCGGCATCTGCCGGCGAGCAGACGGCGAACGTGGAGGTCTCGATCTGCCACCGCACGGCCTCGGCCGCGAACCCGTACAACGTCCTCACGGTGAGCGGGTCCAGCGTCGCCGACGTGGCCACCGCCCTTACCAACGGCCACGGTGATCACCTGGGACCGGTGTTCAGCACCTCGTTGCCCGAGGGAACACAGTGGGGCGACATCATTCCCGCCTACGGAGACTTCCCGGGCATCAACGTGGGAGCCACCGACTGGATCGCCCGCGGCTGCCAGCCGCCTGAGCCGACCGTGTACACAGGTGGGGCGACGGTGAGTGACACCGTGCAGATCTGCACCGCTGCGGATGCGACGGTGACGATCTCGTACACGTCGGGTCCGGTGACGCGGACGAGCACGGAGTCGCAGGCTGCTGCTGATGCGGCGGCCCAGGCCGCAGCGCAGGCTGCTGCCGACGCCGATCTCGCCGCTCAGTTGGCGACCTATCCCGGATACACCTCCGGTGCCTGCGTCGTCACGCCTCCGCCCACTCCTCCGCCGACAACGCCGCCCACCACACCTCCGAGCACGCCGGCGGCGTCCGCTCCTGCGACCGTGGCACCGGCCATCGTCGAGACGCCGACGCCCACGCCGACGCCCACGGAGGTCGCGGTGCCGCTGCCTGCCACGGTCGAGGAGCCGGAGCCGGAGACGGTGGCTGTTCCGCTGCCGGCGACAGTGCCGGTACCGACCAGCGTGCCGGCCGGCGACGGATCGTCGGTCCAGCAGTCCTCGCTGCTGCCGATGGGCCTCCTGATCGCGGGCCTGATGGGACTGCTGGGGACGGCAGTCGCACGGTTCCGCCGACAGGGTCGCTGACCGACCTGAAGGGCTGAGCGCCGGGCTGCGTCACGGATGACGCGGCCCGGCGCTCAGCATGTGCTGGGTCGGGCCCTCGTCCGCGCGCGGATCAGGCAGAGGCCTCGGTCCAGCCCTCGCGCTTGTGGCTGCCGTCGCAGAACGGCTTGTTGGCCGAATGCCCGCACCGGCACAGGTAGGCCTTGCTGGTCTCCCGGATGACGGTGCCGTCCGGTGCCACGATGCTCACCTCGCCGTCGACTTCGAGGGGACCATCGGTCAGGGGGGTGATGCGCACGTCGCTCATGACCGGAGTCTGCTGCAGGAACCCCGGCGGCGCATCCGCGCGTACGGGTCAGCCGGCGACGATGTCCCCGTCCGGGTTCGAGACCACGACCCCGATCGACTCCATCCACGCGATGGCGTCCTGCACGGCGGAGGGGTCGCCGCCGAGATCGCACACCATCCACCCGCTGTGGTCCTGGATCAGGGCCCGTCGGATGTTCGGCACGACGCCGAAGCGCGTGACGATCTCGTAGATCACCGGTTCGGTGGCCGGACCGGGCGGGAACGTGAGTTGGACGTGTCGGGATGCGGAGGTCACAGGGCGCCCTTCCTGGTGAGCCAGTTGAAGGCCCAGTAGCCGGGGATCGTGGGGATCCAGAACGTGATGAGACGGTAGAGCAGCACGGACGAGACGGCCAGGCCGGCATCGAGGCCACCGGCCGTCAGGCCAGCGGCAAGAGCGGCCTCCACCGCTCCCAGACCGCCGGGTGTCGGCGCTGCCTGCCCGATCGTCGCGCCCGCGAGGTAGACCACCGCGACCACCGCGAGGTTCATGTCGCCGTCGAAGGCGCGCACGCATGCGTAGAGCACGCCGATGTAGGCCAGGTTCAGCAGCAGGATGCCGCCCACGCCCTCGAGCAGCTTGAGCGGCCGCTGCGCCACCGTCACCAGACGGGGCCCGACCTCCTTCAGCAGCGGCCCGACGCGCTTGCCGATGAGCCGGCGCACCGCGGGCACGGCGAGCAGGGCGAGCAGCAGGATGAGGACGGCGACGACGGCGACGACGGCGATGCGCGGCGGGTCGAAGGTGAGATCGGTCTGCGTGCCCGCGGCGATGCCGAAGCCCAGCAGCAGCAGGATGTGGAAGACGAAGGCCATGACCTGCGAGACGCCGACGCTGGCAGCGGCGAGCGCCGGATGGAGCCCGGCCCTCTGCAGGAAGCGAACGTTGATCGCGATCGCGCCGATGGTGGGCGGCGACACCAGCGTGGCGAAGTCACCGGCAACCTGCGCGAGCACGGTGCGGTGCAGGGGCAGGCGCTCGGGCACGAATCCCGACAGCGACCACGCCGCACCGAAGTAGGTCAGGATCGACAGCACGAAGGCCGCTGCCATCCAGCCCCAGTCCGCCGTGCGCAGGAGCCCGACGAGGTCGACCTGCGTCAGCTGGGACAGCAGGACGTATCCCGCGATCGTTCCGACGATGATCATCACGAGGGTGCGAGGACGGAACCGCTCGAAGTTGATCTGCTCGTTGTCGGCACCGGGACGCATCTCGACGAGGGCGTCTCGCAGCGCCACCAGCACGTCCTTGCGCTTGCGGATGGCCGCCCGGGTGCCGCGTGACAGCGCGACCGGCTGCAGGGCGGGCAGGGCACGGGCGAGTCCCTGTGCGCCCAGCACCGACTGGCCGGTGCGCACGGCGCGGTCCACGTCGGTCAGCAGGGCCAGGGTGGTGAGCAGTTCCGCGGTGTCGATGCGCTGGGCCACATCGCCGGCGGCGATGCTGCCGGAGTCGCCGCCGATCAGCCACACGGTGCCGTCATCGGCACGCACGAGGTGGTTCGCGGTGAGCGACCGGTGAGTCATCTGGTTTTGCTGGAGGCTGCGAAGGGCCCGCCAGGCACCGACGAGATCGGTGTCGGTCACGTCGTCGAGCTCGGCGAAGCGGACTCCCTCGATGAACTCGTGTGCCATGAGGACGGAATCGGGTCCGACCTCCGTGGCCACCAGCAGTCGCGGCTCCGGTGCGCCGGCCACTTCAGCGGCGTAGGCCATAAGTGAGGCGTGGTCCAGGGCACGTCGCATGTTGAAGGCACCCGCAGTGGAGTCATCGCGCAGGCGCAGGCTCGTCCAGATCGCCTTGACCAGGCCCGCACCCTCCATGTCGCGGTCGAGCACCGTGATGATGACGCGGGCGC
>JBIIJX010000153.1:0-6258 GCA_044233495.1 Candidatus Nanopelagicales bacterium | reverse complement strand
CTCCCGATGACCGTCGACGAGCGAGGAGTCGGCGGCCGCTTCGTCGAGCAGCAGGCTGCCCTCGGCGAACTCGAGCTCGACGTCGACGCCGGCCGGGATCTTGACGGTGGCCCGGTGCAGCCAGGTGTCCCAGGCGCTGCCCCAGGCCTCGAGCGTGAAGCTCCAGTCGCCCACGGCATCGGGCCGGACGGTCGCCGTCCAGCGGTCGAGGCCGATCCCGTCGGGGGCCATGCGCGCGGACTGGGCCAGGGTGCCGTCGGGGCGGTGGAGCAGGAGCGTCATGCCCAGGCTGTCGTGGCCCTCGCGAAAGGCCGTCGCGCGGACCGGGACAGCCTCCCCGACGGCGGCAGCGGCGGGCCGGCGGCCACCGAGGCTGGTCGGCTCGACGCCGGTGACCGGGAATCGGCCGGCGAGCTCGTCCGGCACCGGGACGGGCCCGGCTGGGGGAGCCGGCGTGGCCCGGGGAGCCTGGGTGGTCGGGGGAACCGGAGTGGTCGGAGTGGCCCTGCGGCGGGGCGGGGGCGCGGCCTCGGCGCGCGTGCGGGCCATGGGGGAAGCGTAGCCAGCAGCCGGTGAACCTGTGTGACGGGAGTGACGACTGAGCAATTCCTTGCAATAATCTGCAAGAAAACGTCAATCTTGGGCCCGAGCGCCCCGGTGACCGCCGATGAAAGCGTTAACGTGTGCGTCGTGAGAGCCATCCGCCGGTTCACCGTCCGCACCGTCCTGCCCGCGAGCCTGTCCGCCCTGGAGGAGCTCGCCCTGAATCTCCGGTGGTCGTGGCACCCGCCCACCCGCGACCTCTTCGCGGCCATCGACCCGGACGTCTGGCGGGCGTGCGGCGAGGACCCGGTGCGCCTGCTGGGCGAAGTGTCCGCAGAGCGGCTGGCCGAGCTCGCCGGGGACCACGGTTTCGTCGACTGGGTCGAGCGCACCCGCGCGGACCTGCATGCCTATCTTCAGTCGTCGAGGTGGTTCCAGTCCCTCGGACCGGATGCCCCCGTCGGCATCGCGTACTTCTCGCCTGAGTACGGCATCACCTCTGCCCTGCCGCAGTACTCCGGCGGACTCGGGATCCTGGCGGGCGATCACCTGAAGACCGCCAGCGACCTCGGCGTGCCGATCATCGCCCTCGGCCTGTTCTACCGCGCCGGCTACTTCCGCCAGACGCTCTCCCGTGATGCCTGGCAGCAGGAGCACTATCCGGTGTCGGATCCGGACGGCAGCCCGGTGTCGCTCCTGCGCGAGGCGGACGGAACCTCCGCGAAGATCGCGGTGGGCCTCCCCGGGTCGCGGACGCTCACGGCGCGCATCTGGGTGGCCCAGGTCGGACGCGTACCGCTGCTCATGCTCGACTCCGACGTCGAGGAGAACGCCCCGGCTGAGCGCGAGGTGACCGACCGGCTCTACGGCGGCGGAGGGGAGCACCGGCTGCAGCAGGAGATGCTCCTCGGCATCGGCGGCATCCGTGCCCTGCGCGCGTACTGCCGCATCACCGGCTGCCCGGCACCTGAGGTGTTCCACACGAATGAGGGGCATGCGGGCTTCCTCGGCCTCGAACGGATCCGTGAGCTGGCCGCTGAGAACCCGGGCATGGGGTTCGACGAGGCGCTGGAGATCACGCGCGCGAGCACCGTGTTCACGACCCACACTCCGGTGCCGGCAGGCATCGACCGCTTTCCCATCGACCTCATCGAGCAGTACTTCGGTGGCGAGAACGCCTCCGACGGTGTTCCCGTCGAGCGCGTGCTCGACCTCGGGGCGGAGCGCTTCGAGGGTGGCGATCCGGGCGTCTTCAACATGGCGGTGATGGGCCTGCGACTCGGCCAGCGCGCCAACGGCGTGAGCCTGCTCCACGGCGCTGTCTCGCGAGGGATGTTCGCCGGCCTGTGGCCGGGATTCGACGCAGCTGACGTGCCGATCACCTCGGTGACCAACGGGGTGCACGCACCCACGTGGACGGCGCGCGAGGTCGTCGACCTGGCCGGCGGGGTGTCCATCGACGATCCCGACGGGTGGGGTGTCATCGCCGACACCCCCGATCATGAACTGTGGCGGGTGAAGCGGGCGCTGCGCGAGGAGCTCGTGCTCATGACCCGCAGACGGCTGCGCGAGTCGTGGAGGCACCGCGGTGCCTCCGAGGCCGAACTCGGCTGGATCGACACCGCGCTCGATCCCGATGTCCTCACGATCGGCTTCGCACGTCGCGTGCCCTCCTACAAGCGCCTGACGCTGATGCTGCGCGATCCCGATCGGCTCAGGAGCCTGCTGACGCATCCGGATCAACCGGTGCAGCTGGTCATCGCCGGCAAGTCCCACCCGGCCGACGACGGCGGCAAGCGCCTGATCCAGCAGCTTGTGCAGTTCTCCGACGCGGAGGATGTCCGGCACCGCATCGTGTTCCTGCCCGACTACGACATGTCGATGGCGACGACGCTCTACCCGGGGTGCGACGTGTGGCTGAACAACCCGATCCGCCCGCTGGAGGCCAGCGGCACCTCGGGAATGAAGGCAGCGCTGAACGGTGCCCTGAACCTGTCGATCCTCGACGGCTGGTGGGACGAGTGGTTCGACGGCGAGAACGGATGGGCGATTCCCACCGCTGAGGGCGTCGACGATCCGGATCGCCGGGATGACCTCGAGGCGGATGCCCTGTACGCCCTCATCGGCAACTCGGTGGCGCCCGCCTTCTATCACCGTGACGAGGCAGGTCTGCCCCCGCGCTGGCTGGCGATGATGAAGCACACCCTGCGCACGCTCGGCCCCAAGGTGCTCGCCAGCCGGATGCTGCGCGAGTACGTCACCCGGCTGTACACACCGGCGGCCGTGGCCGCGCGCGCGATCGAGGCCGACGACTGCGCCCTGGCTCGCGACCTCAGTGCATGGAAGGGCCGCGTCACGAAGGCCTGGCCCGAGGTCCGGGTCGACCACGTCGAGGCAGACGGCGTCGGCGATGCCGTCATGATGGGGTCACGCGTCACGATTCGCGCCTACGTCTCCCTCGGGGCGCTCCAGCCCTCCGACGTCGTCGTGCAGGCGGTGTCCGGTCGAGTCGATGCCGACGATCGCCTCGTCCAGCCGGATGCCGTGCCCATGGTCGCCGTCGAGCAGTACGAGGGATCCCGGTGGCTCTACCAGTGCGACATCGACCTCGATCGCAACGGTCCCTTCGGCTACACGGTGCGCATCCTGCCCGAGCACGTCGGGCTCGCGGTCCCGCAGGAGATGGGGCTGCAGGTCCTGCCGCTGGCCGGGGAGACCCGACAGACCTCGTGACCGGGGGCGGCTGCGGTCTCAGCCCGACCGCAGGGCGTGGAGCACCACGATGCTGCGGCCCTGCACCCGCACGGATGTCCCCGGCTCGAGGACGTCGTCAGACTCCCGGGACTGACCGGTCGCGGTATCGATGACGGTGCTGTAGCCGAGTCCGTACGGTGCCCGCGGGAGCACGAACGAGGTGTCCTCGGCACCTGAGTGGAGCACGACGAGGAAGGCCTCGTCACGGAGGTGCTGTCCCTGATCGTCGACCCCGTGCCTCCCGCCGGCGAGATACATGCCGAGCGTGCGGGTGGCGGGATCATGCCACTGGGCTTCCGAGACCTCATGTCCGGCGGGATCGAGCCAGGCCAGGTCCTTGGGTCCGCCGGGATGTACCGGCGAGCCCTCGAGGAAGTACCGCTGACGGAAGGCGCTGTGCAGGCGCCGCAGACCCAGGACATCGCTCGCGAACACCTTGAGGTCGGACTGCCATGACTCCCATTGCCAGTCGTACCAGGAGATCGGGTTGTCCTGGCAGTACGCGTTGTTGTTGCCCTGCTGGGTGCGGCCGAACTCGTCACCGCCGGCGAGCATGGGAACGCCGTTGGACAGCAGGAGGGTCGTCAGGAGGTTGCGCATCTGGCGTCGACGCAGGTCGAGCACGGATCGGTCCTGCGTCTCGCCCTCCACGCCGCAGTTCCACGACCGGTTGTTGTCGGTGCCGTCGCGGTTGTCCTCCAGGTTCGCCTCGTTGTGCTTGTGGTCGTAGGAGACCAGGTCTCGCAGGGTGAAGCCGTCGTGTGCCGTCACGAAGTTGATCGACGCGAAGGGGCGGCGTCCTTCCGCACCGTAGAGATCGGCCGAACCTGACAGTCGCCACCCGAGCTCGCTGAGGTCGCTCGTCCCTCGCCAGTAGTCGCGGACGGTGTCGCGGTAGCGGTCGTTCCACTCCGTCCAGAGCGGCGGGAACTCACCCACCTGGTAGCCGCCGGGCCCGACGTCCCACGGCTCGGCGATCAGCTTGACCCGGCGCAGGATGGGATCCTGCTGGATCGTCGTCATGAAGTTCCCGAGCATGTTCACGTCGTGGAACGACCTGGCGAGTGCGGACGCGAGGTCGAAGCGGAAGCCGTCGACGTGCATCTCTGTCACCCAGTAGCGGAGCGAGTCCATGACGAGCTGCAGCACGTGGGGCTTGGAGACGTCGAGGGTGTTGCCGCACCCGGTGTAGTCCGCGTAGAGGCGACCTCCGTCGCGCAGGTGGTAGTAGTCGTCGTTGTCGATACCGCGGAACGACAGCGTCGGACCGATCTGATCGCCCTCGGCCGTGTGGTTGTACACGACATCGATGATCACCTCCAGTCCGGCTGCGTGGAGGGCCCGCACCATGCGCTTGAAGTCCGTGACCTGTCCTCCTCGGGTGCCGAGCGAGCTGTAGGCGCCGTGCGGCGCGAAGTAGCCGATCGAGTTGTAGCCCCAGTAGTTCGTCAGCCCGGCCTCGAGCAGATGGACCTCATCGACGAAGTGGTGCACGGGCAGCAGTTCGACTGCCGTCACGCCGAGGGTCGTCAGGTGCTCGATCACGTGGGGATGGGCCAATCCGGCGAAGGTGCCACGTTCATGCTCGGGTATCGACGGGTGAAGTCGCGTGATTCCTCGCACGTGGGTCTCGTAGATCACGGTGTCGTCCCAGGCGGTCCCAGGCGCCTGGTCGTCGCCCCAGTCGAACGATCCGTCGATGACGACGCTGCGGGGCACGAAGGGCGCTGAATCGGCGGTGCTCATCACGAGATCGTCATCTTCGACGTGTCCGAAGACGGCCGGGTCCAGCGCGAAGGCGCCGTCGATCGCCCGGGCGTACGGGTCGAGCAGGAGCTTGTTCGGGTTCCAGCGGTGACCCACCTCGGGTGCCCACGGGCCCTGTACGCGAAACCCGTACCGGGTGCCGACGGGCATGTCGGTGACGTGGGCGTGGAAGACGTTGAAGATGCGCTCGGTCATGCCGACGCGCTCCTCGCGGCCGTGCTCGTCGAACAGGCACAGCGTCACTGCCGTCGCACCCTGCGCCCACAGGGCGACGTTGGCGCCGCCGAGGCCGTCGGGCGTGACACCCAGCGGGTCCCATCCGGACGAGGCGTGCCGTGTCACCCGCGACACGCTACATGCCGTATCACCGCCGAGTTCGTCGCTAGAGTCGTCGCGAGTGCCGGGCGGCCCTGATCGCGGCCGCCGTCATCGATCGGAAGGACGTCCCATGGCCGAGTTCGTGTCGCTCGAGGTGAAGGACGCAGTGGCGACGCTGACACTGCAGCGACCTCCCATGAACGCACTGAATCGGCAGATGCAGTCGGAGATCCGCGAAGCTGCGATAGAGGTTGCGGCGCGTCGAGATGTCGGCGCGGTAGTCATCTACGGAGGGCCGAAGGTGTTCGCGGCGGGCGTGGACATCAAAGAGATGAACGGTATGACCTACCAGGACATCCTGCGGGCGTCGACGGACCTGCAGGACTGCTTCAATGCTGTCGCCCGGATTCCCCAGCCGACGATCGCCGCAGTCACGGGTTACGCCCTCGGCGGGGGGTGCGAACTGGCACTGTGCTGCGATCTGCGTATCGCGGCCGACGATGCCCGACTCGGGCAGCCCGAGATCCTCCTCGGGATCATCCCGGGGGCCGGGGGCACCCAGCGCCTGCCCCGGCTCATCGGTGTGTCGCGCGCGAAGGACCTCATCCTCACCGGGCGCCATGTCGATGCGGTCGAGGCGATGTCGTTCGGCATGGTCAACTCAGTGGTGCCGGCCGACGACACGTACTCCGCGGCGTGCGAGCTCGCGGGAAGGCTCGCCCGTGGGCCGGCCCTCGCGCTGAGGGCGGCGAAGGAGGCGATCGACCACGGCATGGACGTCGATCTCGCCACCGGACTCGACATCGAACGCGTGCGCTTCGCGGCCCTGTTCGCCACGGACGACCAGTCGGAGGGCATGGCGGCCTTCGTCGCGAA
>JBIIJX010000131.1:0-6875 GCA_044233495.1 Candidatus Nanopelagicales bacterium | reverse complement strand
AGTCCCTGTGTCGACCGTGCGGAGGGCGGCCGGCGACCTCGTCCCGGGTGGAGTGCTCGACCCCGTCGGATCGAACTGCCCGACTGCGGCCTCGGTCGCTTCGCGCATGTCGAGCGCCCGGCACACGTCGGCGACCTGCTGCATGGTCGCCTCAGGTGTGGGCGATGTGCTCAGCACCGGCTCGATGCCCAGTCGGGAGAGCCGGTCGCCGCTCAACGCATCGGCTGCCAGCCCGATCCGCGGTCGCGCACCCAGGCGCGTCGCGACGTCCGCGCTCATCCGCGGCAGGGCAGCCGACACGACCACGGGACAGGAGGTGTCGAGGGACGCGGCACCGAGCAGGTCGACGGCATCGACGCACCTCCGCACCACGGTCAGACCCGCTGCGGATGCGGCCTTCACCAGTTCGGGCTCCTGCGGAAGCCCGGCCAGGGCGAGGATCACCTCTGTCATGGCATCACCTCCTGGCTCGACAGGGGCACCGCCACGAGGTCGACGACGCCGCCGCGCGCAGCCGCGACGAGGTCACCCACGCGGGTCGACGCAACGGACAGTTCGACAGCCAGACCGCCGCCGAACCCAGCGGCATCGGCGTTGACCGCGATCACGGACACGTCGGCGAGCACGAGTGCCGGCTGCGCACCGTTGGTGGTCAGGCCCCCGACGTCGGCTCGCGTGGACCACACATCGACGCGGTCCCCCGGCGCCAGGCGCGAGGGCGCATGTCCGGGTTCCACGGCCACGGTCACCGTGCGGGTCGCCTCGGCGGCCGGAGTTCCGAGCGCCGATCGCGGGATGAGCTCGCCCGCGGCGACGGGCCACCGCAGTCGCCCGTCGAGCGGGTCGTCGGCCGAGAGGTAGGCGCCGGCCAGATCCGCGGGCACATGGACGGGAACACCTCCGACTGGCGACGAGCCGACGGAGAGGTCGCGACCTGCCTGCAGGACAGGCACGGTCGTGGACCCGCGCCCGAGCAGCGCCGCACCCAGGACGGCTGCCACGAGGAGCAGCAGCAGTGCTCCCCAGACCCGCACATCGAGCATCCGCGCGCGGGTCTGCCGTCCTCCCGCACCGCGCGACTGGACTCCGTCGCCGTCGAGTGCCGAAGGCCGTCGGGACGTCATCAGTGCCATGGCTGCTCCTTCACGTGATCCACCCGGACAGGATCACCCGAAACCTCAGCAATGGCGAATGACTATCCACAGGTGGACTCCCGGTCGCGGCACTGGTCCGGCGTTTGGCACGATCTGGTCGTGGCCCCGCGCTTCTTGACCCTTGCGGACGTCGCGGAGACGCTCAACATCTCCGCGGCGCAGACCTACGCGCTGGTGCGCAGCGGAGACCTCCCCGCCATCAAGATCGGCGGACGCGGGCAGTGGCGTGTCGAGGCCAGCGCCCTTGAGGAGTTCATCAGCCGCAAGTACGAGCAGACCAGGGAGTTCGTGCAGTCGCACCCTTTCGGCTCGGACGAGACCTGAGTCCGGCGGAGCTCACGTAGCAGCGTGCGGTGCGACCCAGCACTCGACGGACGTGATGCAGATCAGCCAGCACTCGCCTGATTCGTCGACCAGACCGACGTGATCGGCACCCACCGTCGAGAGGGTGCCCGACCAGGACAGGCCGTCGACGGTGCACGCGCGCATCCGCAGACCGGCGAGCCGGCACCTGCGAAGCCAGGACGACAGGGTGCCCGATCCGTCCCGCACGTCCTCGCGACGAAGGCGGGGACGCGTGCCACGCAGGGCGATGAGTCCCGCGAGTGGCACGACGGCAACGTCACCGGAAGCCAGCTGGACCCTCAGGTGCCCTTCGATCGCATCGTCCGCGACGACGTCACCCTCCACGAAGACCCCACTGCGCAGTCGCAGGCGCGCGGGGCCAACACGGTCAGTCAGCCTGGCGCGGGCGACCTCCGCCACGTGCACCTCGTAGGCCTCCTCGACCACCTCGGTCTCGAGCTCGACCTCGACGGCCGTTGCGGCTTCCCACCACAGTCGTTCGGCATCCATGACCGCAGGATGCCCACGGGGTCACCGGGTCAAACCCGGGCGTGCGGCACCGGTTTCGGCACGCGCAGTCCATGCAGGGAGGTCGCGCAGTCCATGCAGGGAGGTCGCGCAGTCCATGCGGGGAGGTTTGGAACCTGCACGAGCGGGGCACACCGGCACCAGGCGTGATCCACCGGCACCGATCGGGCCTTGACAGGGCGACGAGCCCTGGCATACAAAAGCAAACACAAGCAAACGCATGAATATCCTGCTTGAGGAACGCGGCCCCCGACGCGAGCGCTCATGCGTCCACCGCGAAGGGGAAGTGCCGTGTCCACCGCCGATCACACCACCGAACTCACGACCGAGTTCAAGGCCGAGTTCAAGGCCGACAGTTTCGACCGTCGACCCGCAGAGCCCGAGGGCATCCTCGAGGCCGAGGGTCCAAGAGCAGCCGAGGCTCGACACCTGAGCCTGATCCGGGGCGAAGGCCCTGGGGCCCGCCAGCTGTGCCTGCCCTTGGAGTACGAGGTGGCGCCCGGCGTACCGGCCATCCCGCCGACGCCGACGCACCTGCACCTCGTGGGCTCCGCCGACTCCCCGGTGGTCACCGAGACCGCCGGGGATGGTGCACCGCCGGACGGGGCGCCGACCCTGCCGCCCCCGGGCCTGTGGACGATGCGGCTGGCACGTGCCATCGCCGAGGTGGCCCACGGCGAGCGCCCAGCGGGGCAGCTGTCTCCGCACGTCGCCCGCGACCAGCTCATGCGCCTGTCGCGGCGAGGGCAGGCCGTGGTGCGTCACCCCGCGGGCCGGGCGCAGCGCGGCACGACGAGACTGCGGACCGTTCGCGGCGTGCGCGTGTGCCCGGTGGCACCGGGCGTCGTCGAGGCGTCTGCCGTGCTCGTCGGCGGCCCACGCGCGCAGGCGATCGCCCTGCGACTGGAGGCCGTTGGCTCGCAATGGATCGCAACGGCCGTCGAACTGGTCTGACGACGGACGGTCAGCGCCCGTGGTGCGGCAGACGCGTCAGCGGCGACCCTTGCGGTTCGCCCGCTCGGCGCGTCTGCGCTCCGCACGCGAGGCGTTCGGGTCTACCTCCACCAGAGCGCCGTCCTCGAACTCCATCTCGCCGTGCACGATGTCGCCGTCCTCGCCGGGGGCGCTGTACTCCAGGTGCGCCGGACGCGCCGGACCCAGGCCCGGGGCGACGATCTCCGGCTCGGTCGGCACAGCGGCGGGCGCCGCCTGCGCGCCTTCGGCGACCGCGGCTCCGAGGGCGGCCGCGGCACCGGAGCCCGTCGCGTCCACCAGTCCCTCGATCGCCTCGGCTGCCTCCTCGGCGACCGGCTGCTTCACCTCGACCTCGACGTTGAACAGGTAGCCGACCGTCTCCTCCTTGATGGCGTCCATCATGGCGTTGAACAGGTCGTAGCCCTCGCGCTGGTACTCGATGAGCGGATCACGCTGCGCCATGGCACGCAGGCCGATGCCATCGCGCAGGTAGTCCATCTCGTACAGGTGCTCGCGCCACTTGCGGTCGAGCACGGAGAGGATGACGCGGCGCTCGAGCTCGCGCGTCACCTGCTCGCCGAGGGTCTCCTCGCGCTCGTCGTAGGCGCGCTCCGCATCCGCCACGAGTTCCGCGACGAGATAGTCGGAGGTCAACGCGTCGCGCGAGCCACCGGCCTCCTCCTCCAGCTCAGCGATGGTCACGCCCACCGGGTAGAGCTGACTCAGCGCGGTCCAGAGCCTCTCCAGGTCCCACGACTCCGGGTAGCCCTCGCCCGTCGCGGTCACGACGTAGCCGGAGACGGTGTCGCGGATGAAGGTCCGCACCTGGTCCTCGATGTCCTCGCCACCCAGCACACGGCGGCGCTCGTCGTAGATGACCAGGCGCTGGCGGTTCAGGACGTCGTCGTACTTCAGGACGTCCTTGCGGATCTCGAAGTTCTGCGCCTCGACCTGGGATTGCGCGGACTTGATCGCGTTCGTGACCATCTTCGCCTCGATCGGCACGTCGTCCGGCACGTTGAACCGGCGCAGGAAGGCGTCGACCATGTCGGACTTGAACCGACGCATGAGGTCGTCCTCGAGCGACAGGTAGAACTGGGACTCGCCTGGATCACCCTGGCGCCCGGACCGTCCGCGCAGCTGGTTGTCGATGCGCCGCGACTCATGGCGCTCGGTGGCGAGCACGTACAGGCCGCCCAGACCGACGACCTCCTCGTGCTCGGCGGCGACGGAGGACTTCGCCTTCTCGAGTGCCTGCGGCCAGGCGGCCTCATAGGCCTCCGGGTCCTCGACCGGCGAGAGACCCTGCTGCGACAGTGCGGCCGCAGCCATGAACTCGGGGTTGCCGCCCAGGATGATGTCCGTTCCGCGACCGGCCATGTTGGTCGCGACGGTGACGGCCCCACGTCGGCCCGCCTGCGCGACGATGGCCGCCTCGCGTTCATGGTGCTTGGCGTTGAGGACCTCGTGCGGGACACCGTTCTGCTTGAGCAGTCTCGACAGGGTCTCGGACTTCTCGACACTCGTGGTGCCGACCAGGATCGGCTGACCGGTGGCATGGCGCTCGACGATGTCCTCGATGACGGCGCCGTACTTCGCCTCCTCCGTGCGGTAGACGAGGTCGGCGTTGTCGATGCGAACCATGGCTCGGTTGGTGGGAATCGGCACGACACCGAGGTTGTAGATCTGGTTGAACTCCGCTGCCTCAGTCATGGCCGTGCCGGTCATTCCGCCGAGCTTGCTGTAGAGGCGGAAGAAGTTCTGCAGGGTGACCGTGGCGAGGGTCTGGTTCTCGGCCTTGATCTCCACGCCCTCCTTCGCCTCGATGGCCTGGTGCAGACCCTCGTTGTAGCGGCGGCCGGAGAGAATGCGACCGGTGTGCTCGTCGACGATGATGACTTCGCCGTCGATGACGACGTAGTCGCGATCCTTCTTGAACAGCTCCTTGGCCCGGATGGCGTTGTTGAGGAAGCCGACGAGTGGGGTGTTGACGGTGTCGTACAGGTTGTCGACGCCGATCTGGTCCTCGACCCTGTCGATCGCCTGCTCCAGGACGCCGACAGTGCGCTTCTTCTCGTCGACTTCGTAGTCCTCGTCACGCTTGAGCAGGGCCGCGATACGGGCGAACTCGGCGTACCAGGTCGTGGGCTGGTCGGCCGGGCCGCTGATGATGAGCGGCGTGCGGGCCTCGTCGATGAGGATCGAGTCGACCTCGTCGACGATGGCGAAGTGGTGGCCCCGCTGGACCATCTCCTCCTTCGACCAGGCCATGTTGTCGCGCAGGTAGTCGAACCCGAACTCGTTGTTGGTGCCGTAGGTGATGTCGGCGCCGTACGCGATGCGTCGCTGCGACGGGCTCATCTTCGACAGGATGACGCCGACCTCCAGGCCGAGGAACCGGTGGATCCGCCCCATCCATTCCGCGTCGCGTTCGGCCAGGTAGTCGTTGACCGTGACGACGTGCACGCCGTTGCCCGCGAGGGCGTTCAGGTAGGCAGGAAGGGTCGCGACGAGCGTCTTGCCCTCACCGGTGCGCATCTCGGCGATGTTGCCGAGGTGCAGCGCGGCACCGCCCATGATCTGGACGTCGTAGTGACGCTGACCCAGCGTGCGCTTCGCCGCCTCGCGCACGGTCGCGAAGGCCTCCGGCAGGAGGTCGTCGAGGGTCTCCCCTGCCGTCAGGCGCTCCCGGTACTCGTCGGTGAGCGCTCGGAGCTCCTCATCGGTCAGGTGGACGAAGTCCTCCTCGATGGCGTTCACAGCCCGGACGATGCCCTCGAGCTTGCGCAGCACCTTGCCCTCACCAGCGCGAAGGATCTTGTCGAGCACTCCCACAGTGCGACCTCTCATCTATGAGCGTGACCACGGCGCTGTCGTCGAGCACCGCGGGTTCGCGGCTCGGTCGACCGCGGGTCCATCGTAGATGGCCGTCCGCAAGCGCCCCTCCGGCAGTGGGACACTGGCGCGCATGACCCCGGATGCGGCGCCTGCGGCCCCCGTCCTGAGCGACGGGATCATCAGCCTCCGGCCCCTCCTCGAGGACGACATCCCGGACATCGCGACGGGCGTGCAGGACCCCCAGGTGGTCCGATGGACGACGGTTCCCACGCCCTACACCGAGGCCGATGCGGTGGCCTTCGTGACCGAGCGGGCCGGCGGAGCGGGCCCGGTGCCCACGTGGGCGATCACTGTTCTGCCCGACCGCAGGTGGAGCGGAACCATCGACCTGCGGCCCGACGGAGCCGGCGGTGCTGAGGTCGGCTACCTGCTCGCCCCGTGGGCCCGGGGCGCCGGACATGCCGCCCGCGCCCTCCGGCTGGCGTGCGCCTGGGGGTTCTCCGCACTTCAGCTGGAAGTCGTCACCTGGCTCGCCTACGTCGACAACGACGCCTCACTGAAGGCAGCGCGGCAAGCCGGGTTCCAGGTGCCCGACCACGTGTTCCGCTCCTACGCCGTGCAGCGCGGCGAGCGGCGGGACTGCTGGATCGGCACCTTGACGCCCGACGATCTGATGGCGGCGGCGCGCCAGACCGAGGGCCGCCGCGAGTTCCTCGGCCCGGACCTCACGCGCCGCGAGCTCGACGTCCTGCGCCAGCTGGCACGTGGGGCCTCGAACCGCGCGATCGCCATCGAGCTCGGCATCAGCGAGAACACCGTCAAGAACCACGTCCGCGGCATCCTGGAAAAGCTGCAGGCGTCCTCGCGCTCCCAGGCAGTGGTGAGCGCGCTGCGCCTCGGCCTGGTGTCGCTGCCCACCTGACCGTCCACACCTGCGTCCATCGTCCCCAGCTCCAGGACCTTGTGCCCGGACGGCGGGGACTCAGGGGCATCGTGCCGGGCATGAATGTGCGGCAGTGGGCGGGCGACCTCGCC
>JBIIJX010000130.1:0-6884 GCA_044233495.1 Candidatus Nanopelagicales bacterium | reverse complement strand
GTCGTCGATCATGCGATCCAGAGCGACTCCGCCGTGGTTGCCGCGGATGCGGCCGCCACCTGCGAGCGGCTCGGGCTGCCGGCCAGCGTCGTCACGGTGGAGGTCGGTGCGCAGGGCGGCCCCGAGGCTGCCGCGCGCGCGGCACGCTACGCAGCCCTTCAGGAGGCCGCTGCCGACGCGGGCGCCGCTGCCGTCCTCCTCGGGCACACCCTCGAGGACCAGGCGGAGACGGTGCTGTTGCGCCTCGCACGAGGTTCGGGTGCCCGCTCCCTTGCCGCCATGTCCGCGCACACCGGACTCTGGCGGCGGCCCTTCCTGGACCTGCCGCGGTCGACGGTGCGAGCGACGGCCGACGAGGCCCTCGCACGGATCGACCGGTCCGCCTGGGCAGATCCGCACAACGATGACCCGGCCTTCTCGCGTGTCCGCGTGCGCGGCGTGCTGCCACTGCTCGACGACGCCGTCGGGGGTGGCGCGGTGCTCGGTCTGGCCCGCACAGCGGCGCTCCTGCGCGATGACGCCGATGCCCTCGATGCGATCGCCTCCCGTGAGTTCGACCGGATCGTCTCCGACGACGCCGGTACGTGCAGTGCGGACTGCGGGGAGCTGATCCTGCTGCCGGCCGCACTCCGCACGCGCGTCCTGAGAGCCATGGCACTGGCGTCGGGAGCACCGGCGGACGCCGTCGGATTCGACCACGTGCGCACCCTCGATGCCTTCGTCACGGACTGGCACGGGCAGGCGGAAGCCTCCCTGCCGGGCGGCGTCCGGGCCGAGCGCTCGTGTGGCAGGCTGTGCCTGCACTCGTCGAGCGCGGACAGGAGAAGCATCGGTGGAGCCTGACGACATCCCGTCCGAACTCGAGCACGTCCTCCTCACCGAAGCGCAGATCCACGAGCGACTGAGCGAGATCGCCGCAGAGATCGACCGCGACTACGCGGGCAAGGACCTCCTCCTCGTCGGAGTGCTCAAGGGCGCGGTGATGGTCATGGCCGATCTCGCTCGTGCCCTCAGCCGCTCGGCCGACATGGACTGGATGGCGGTGTCGTCCTACGGCTCAGGCACGATGTCGAGCGGCGTCGTGCGGATCCTCAAGGACCTCGACGCCGACCTCGACGACCGCCACGTGCTCATCGTGGAGGACATCCTCGACTCGGGCCTGACGCTCTCCTGGCTCATCAAGAACCTCAGTTCGCGCAACCCGGCCTCGGTCGAGGTGTTCACCCTGCTGCGCAAGCCGGACGCCCAGAAGGTGAACGTCAACCCCCGGTATATCGGCTTCGACATTCCCAACGAGTTCGTCGTCGGCTACGGCCTGGACTACGCCGAGCGCTACCGCAACCTGCGGTGCGTGGGCACCCTCGCCCCCCACGTCTACAGCTGAGGGGCCCCTCAGGGGGCCGCCTGGCTCCTACGCCCAGGGCGTACCCCCCGGCCACCGCAGCGGATGAGGTCGTCGGCTCCCCGTAGTACCGTGATGAGGTGAACGTGAAGAAGATCCTCCGCGGCCCGATCTTCTGGATCGCCATGGTCGTGCTGCTGGTGCTGATCGGCTCGAGCTTCGTCTCGGGGATCGGGGCCCCCGAGGAGTTCGACACCAGCAAGGCTGTCTCGGAGATCCAGTCCGACAACGTCGACACCGCCACCATCGTCGACCGCGATCAGGTCCTCGAGCTGACGCTCAAGGACGGCACCAAGGTGCGGGCCTCCTACGTCGACGGCCAGGGCATCAAGTTGCAGGAGCTGCTCCAGGTCAAGGCCGATGCCGGTCAGCTCCCGGGCGGCTACAACATCATCGTTCCGACGGAGAACCTGCTGGTCACCCTCCTGGTGTCGCTGCTCCCCGTGGCGCTGATCGTCCTGCTCTTCTTCTTCCTCATGTCGCAGATGCAGGGTGGCGGCTCGCGCGTCATGAACTTCGGCAAGTCCAAGGCGAAGATGATCACCAAGGACATGCCGCAGACCACCTTCGCCGACGTCGCCGGCGCCCAGGAGGCGGTCGAGGAGCTGCAGGAGATCAAGGACTTCCTCGCCGACCCTGCGAAGTTCCAGGCCGTCGGCGCCAAGATCCCCAAGGGCGTCCTGCTGTACGGGCCGCCCGGCACGGGCAAGACCCTCCTCGCCCGGGCGGTGGCCGGCGAGGCCGGCGTCCCCTTCTTCTCCATCTCCGGCTCGGACTTCGTCGAGATGTTCGTCGGCGTCGGTGCCAGTCGCGTCCGCGACCTGTTCAACCAGGCCAAGGAGAACGCACCCGCGATCATCTTCATCGACGAGATCGACGCGGTCGGCCGGCACCGTGGTGCGGGCCTCGGCGGCGGTCACGACGAGCGCGAGCAGACCCTCAACCAGATGCTCGTCGAGATGGACGGCTTCGACGTCAATGCCAACGTCATCCTGATCGCCGCCACCAACCGCCCCGACATCCTCGATCCCGCGCTCCTGCGTCCGGGGCGCTTCGACCGGCAGATCGCCGTCGAGCGCCCGGACCTCAACGGCCGCTTCGAGATCCTCAAGGTCCACGCCCAGGGCAAGCCGATCGCGGACGACGTCGACCTCATGGCCGTGGCGCGGCGCACGCCCGGGTTCACGGGCGCCGATCTGGCGAACGTACTGAACGAGGCCGCACTGCTCACCGCACGCCTCAACGCCACGCTCATCGACGACGCTGCGCTCGACGAGGCAATCGATCGAGTCATCGCCGGTCCGCAGAAGCGCACGCGCGTCATGGACGACCTCGAGAAGAAGATCACCGCCTATCACGAGGCGGGCCATGCTCTCGTCGCCGCTGCTCTCCCCGGCAACGATCCGGTGCACAAGATCACGATCATGCCCCGCGGTCGCGCTCTCGGCTACACCATGGTGCTGCCCGACCAGGAGAAGTACTCCACGACGCGCAGCCAGATGCAGAACCAGCTGGCCTACATGCTCGGCGGCCGTGCCGCGGAGGAGCTGATCTTCCACGATCCGACCCCGGGTGCTTCGAACGACATCGAGAAGGCCACGGCAGTGGCGCGAGCGATGGTCACGCAGTACGGCATGACGGAGCGCCTCGGCGCGATCCGCTACGGCCAGGAGCAGAACGAGGTCTTCCTCGGGCGCGACATGGGCCACATCCGCGACTACTCCGAGGAGGTCGCGGCCGCGATCGACGAAGAGGTGCGCGGATTCATCGAGACCGCCCATCAGGAGGCCTACGACCTCCTCGTCGCCAACCGCGATGTGCTCGACGCGATGGTGCTGGCCCTGCTGGAGCGCGAGACCCTCGACAAGGAGGAGATCGAGGAGATCTTCGCGGCGCTGCAACTGCGCGAGCCACGTCCGGCATGGACGGGCTCGGCGCGACGCCGTCCCGACGAGCGCGGCCCTGTCCTGACGCCGACCGAGCTTGCCGCTAACGGCCACGGCTCCAGCAACGGCTCCAGCAACGGCCATGGCTCCAGCAATGGCCACGTCCCGGCTGCCCTGCCTGCGGGCGCGGATGAGGTGGATGCGTGAGCGGCATCGACCCGGTGGCCCTGCCTGAGGAGTACGCACCGGGACCCTTCGATGCGGCTGCCGCGGAGAAGGCCGTGCGCGACCTGCTGGTCGCCGTCGGCGAGAACCCTGATCGCGACGGCCTGCGCGACACCCCCGCCCGTGTCGCACGCGCCTACGAGGAGATCTTCCGCGGCATGCGGATGGAGCCCGACGAGGTCCTGACCACGACCTTCGACCTCGGCCACGACGAGATGGTCCTCGTCAGGGACATCGAGCTCTACAGCACGTGTGAGCACCACCTAGTGCCCTTCCACGGCGTGGCCCACATCGGCTACATCCCCAACGTCGACGGTCGCATCACCGGCCTGTCCAAGCTCGCCCGCCTCGTCGACGTGTTCGCCAAGCGTCCCCAGGTGCAGGAGCGCCTCACGACCCAGATCGCAGACTCACTCATGCGCATCCTGGAGCCGCGCGGGGCCATCGTGGTGCTGGAGGCCGAGCACCTGTGCATGTCGATGCGAGGAGTGCGCAAGCCGGGGGCGCGCACGACGACGAGCGCCGTCCGCGGCAGCCTGCGCGATGCCGTCACCCGTGCGGAGGCCATGGCCCTGATCCTGGGCCGCTAGCCGTGCATCCCGCGGGGCTGCCGGCCGCCATCGCCGGGCTGGACCGCACAGTCGTCATGGGTGTGCTGAACGTGACGCCAGACTCATTCTCCGACGGTGGCCGCTACCTCGACGTGGAGTCTGCGGTGTCCCACGGCATCGCCCTGCACCGCGCGGGCGCCGACATCGTCGATGTCGGCGGGGAGTCGACCCGGCCGGGTGCGGAGCGCGTGTCCGTCGACGAGGAGCAGTCGCGCGTCCTGCCGGTCATCACGCGACTGGTCGCGGAGGGAGTGCCCGTCAGCATCGACACCATGCGCAGCGACACCGCATGCGCCGCGGTTGCTGCGGGGGCATGCCTCGTCAACGACGTGAGCGGCGGGCGTTCCGATGCCCGCATGTACACCGCCGTTGCCGGCCTCTCCGTTCCGTACGTCGTCATGCACTGGCGCGGCCACAGTGACCGCATGGCCGATCTCGCGTCGTATGACGACGTCGTGGATGACGTGCTGAGCGAGCTCGGATCCTGCATCGCCGATGCCGAGCGCGCGGGCGTCGGACGAGCGCGCCTCGTCCTCGATCCCGGACTTGGCTTCGCGAAGGAGGCTGACCACAACTGGCAGTTGCTCCACTCTCTCCCCAGAATCCTCGAGTCGGGCCTGCCCGTCCTTGTCGGTGCCTCTCGCAAGAGGTTCCTCGGCTCACTGCTGGCCGACGCCGATGGTCAGCCGCGCGAGCTCGACGGCCGCGATGCCGCCACCGACGCCGTCACCGCCATTGCCGCCCAGCTGGGCGTCTGGGCCGTGCGCGTCCACGACGTCGCCGGGTCGTCCGACGCGGTGCGGGTGGCGCGGGCATGGCGCGCGGGTAGCGCGTCCGAGAAGGGGCGCGCGGGTCGGGAACGACGAGAGGGGCACGCGCATGGCTGACCAGATCGTCATCACCGGCATCCGGGGCATCGGTCACCACGGGGTGTTCGAGCACGAGCGTCGTGACGGCCAGGAGTTCGTCGTCGACGTCACCCTCGACCTCGACTCCTCCACCGCGGCTGCCAGCGACGACCTCGCCGACACCGTCCACTACGGCGAGGTTGCCGTCGCCGTGCACGCCCTCATCACGGGCGAGCCCGTCGACCTCATCGAGACCCTCGCCGAGCGGATCGCCGACGCATGCCTGGCGTTCGGCCGGGTCGAGCGGGTGGAGGTCCGGGTCCACAAGCCGTCGGCGCCGATCCCGATTCCCTTCGACGATGTGGAGCTGCGCATCGTGCGCGGGCGCACGCAGCACGGGAACCGCGATGGCTGACGTCGTCCTCGCCCTCGGCTCGAACCTGGGCGACTCGCCCGCGATCCTGCAGGGGGCCGTCGACGATCTCGCCCGCGTCGACGGCCTGCACCTGACGCGGGTGTCGTCGGTCTACGAAACGGATCCGGTCGGCGGTCCGGAGCAGGGCGTCTACCTCAACGCCGTCCTGCTCGGCGAGACATCGCTCACGCCGGGGCAGCTGCTGGCGGCGGTGCAGGGCGTGGAGCAGGCATGGCATCGCGTGCGCGAGGTTCGCTGGGGGCCCCGGACCCTGGACATCGACATCATCGCGATCGACGACCTCGTCCTCGACACCGCCGACCTCGTGCTGCCGCATCCGCGTGCGCACGAGCGCGGGTTCGTCCTGGTGCCCTGGCTGGAGGCCGACCCAGGGGCCGTGCTGGCGGGGCACGGCACGGTGGCTGCACTGGTCGGCGCGGTCGAGACCGCGGGCGTGCAGGTCACGGGGCTGCGCCTGACACTGCCGGAGTCGACGTGAACGCGATGCAGCCCACGCGCGTGCGCCTGCTGGTCGCCATCGCCCTCGTGTGCGGGGCGCTCGGCTGGGGCCTGGTCCAGGTCGTCGCGTCGTGGTCGGGGCGGCTGGTGCCGGTGCCGTGGCTGGCGGCCGCGGCGCTGTGGATCATGGCGGCCGCGCTCGCCTACTGGACGGTCCTGTCGCGGCCGAGGCTCCAGGGACGTCCGGACGTCAAGCCACTGGACCCCATCGTCGCGGCGCGATCGGCGGCCCTTGCCATGGCGGCGTCGCGCATCGGCGCCCTCATGCTGGGCTTCTACGCCGGCATCGCGGTCGCGATGGCCGGGCGGCTGGGCACGCCGTCGGGCACGCAGGCCTTCTGGGCGGCCACGGCCGCCTCCCTCGGTGCCCTCGGCATCGTCGCGGCGGCATTGTGGCTCGAGCACGCGTGCCGGATCCCGCTCGGTCGCGACGACGAGCCTCGCCCCTGACGCCATCGGTGCTTGGAGTGCGGTGACGCCGAACGGCTAGGCTGCCAGCCATGAGCGACGTGGCGCTGGAGGATCTTCCGTTCGAGGACCTGCGCAAGAAGGCGTTCTCGTACGCCGAACGCCATCTCGACGTCGGGTTCTTCACCGACCTGTTCTCGCACATGCCGGGCATGGTGGCGATCGAGGGCGAGGGCGGCGACCTCGGTGCGGTCGGGGGCACGATCATCGAGAGCGTGCGTGCGTGGCGCGAGATGGTCGGCGACAATCCCCTTGACGAGACCACCGAGACTCTGTTGCGCGCCCGGTTCGTCACCTATCTGCGCGAGCACGGCCAGTCCTGACACCGGCGGTGCTCGGCGGCCACTCAGCGATCGACGTCGCCGAGGATCACCGGCATCGACATCACCGCGTCGGCGAGGTGGGCCATCGACGTGCCGACCAGTGCCGCCGGGAGGGCCTGCATGGTCGCGAAGGACGCTGACCGCACCTTCATTCGCCAGGGATACTTGTCACCTGCACCGACGAGGA
>JBIIJX010000129.1:0-6897 GCA_044233495.1 Candidatus Nanopelagicales bacterium | reverse complement strand
CGGCCCAGGTGCGGTCGTCCAGCCGCACGACCGGGTGGACGTCACGGGTCGACGACGTCAGGAAGACCTCGTCCGCGGTATCGAGGACGGACAGGGGGAGGTCCTGCTCGACGACGTCGAACCACTCCACAACGAGTTCGCGGGTGATGCCTGGAAGGCACCCACTGGCGAGTGTCGGTGTCAGCACGACTCCGTCCACGACCACGAACACATTCGTGCTCGTTCCCTCGCACAGGTCACCGACGAGGTTCGCCATCACGGCCTCCGACGCGCCGGCTGCGCGCGCAGCCCGCAGCGCGAGGACGTTCTCCGCATACGACGTGGTCTTCGCTCCGACCAGGGGTGACCGCTCGTTTCGCGGCCATGGCACCCGTACCGCCGTCGTGGAGGACGGCCATCGCGGGGACTCCGCAGCTGTCACCACGAGCGTCGGGCTCCCCTCGCCCCGGTCGCTGCCCAGCGGACCGGGTCCTGACGTGCACGTCACTCGAAGTCGACCGTGCTGGCCGCCGCCCCTGCGCCAGTCGTCGGTCACCTCGGTGATCGCCCCGCGCAGGACGTCATCTCCGGGCACGTCGATGCCCAGCAGCGCCGCGGATGCGGCAAGCCTGCGCAGGTGACGGGTCAACGCGAAGGCACCCGCACCGGTGAGCTTGAGCGTCTCGAAGACGCCGTCAGCCACCGTGAATCCGTGATCGAGCACGCTGACCTGAGCATCGTCGACGAGGCGGCCGCCCGTCAGGGTGCCCATCCACGCCCTCACAGCGCACCATCCTGCCAACGACCAGAAGCGACCTTGATCAGATGACGCGCCTTGAGCTCCGTCTCACGCCACTCCGCCGATGCGTCCGACTCCCACGTGATGCCGGCCCCGGTGCCGAACCTGACCTCGCCGTCACGGATCCAGAAGGTCCTGATCGCCACGGCGAGTTCTGCCTGTCCCGTGTCGGCATCGATCCAGCCGAAGGCACCGCAGTAGAACTCGCGTGACACCGGCTCCAGCCTGTCGATCAGCTTCAGAGCCGAGCTCTTGGGCGCGCCGGTGACCGACCCCGGGGGGAAGGCGGCCTCGAGGATGGCGGTCCAGTCAGCATCCACGAGCAGACGACCGCTCACCACGGACACGAGGTGGACGAGGCCGGGATGCGCCTCCTCGCGCAGAAGCGTGGGCACCGCCACACTGCCCACTGCGCACACCTTGGACAGGTCGTTGCGAACGAGGTCGACGATCATGACATTCTCCGCGCGGTCCTTGTCGGTGAGGTCTGTCGCGGTCTCGCCCGTGCCCTTGATCGGGCCGGATGTCACGACCCGAGCCCCATCGGCATCGCCGACCGCCAGGAACAGCTCGGGACTCGCGCTGGCCACCGCCACCCCGTGATCGGGGAGGCGAAGGAATCCCCCGTACGGCGACGGGTTGCCTGCGGCCAGAAGGCAGTGCAGGGCGGCGATGTCGGCTGCCTCGGCATCCGGCAGGTCCGCTGACATCACCCGGCACAGGTTCGCCTGATACACCGTCCCGGTGGCGATGGCGTCCCGTACCGACTCGACGCCCTCCCGGTAGGAGGTCTCGTCCATGGACGTCGCCCACGTATTCACAGCGGGACCTGCCCAGCGCCCCACGGGGACCGCCGAGGACGTAGACCAGTCGGCGAACCGGGCGAGTACCGGCTCGCCGTCGTAGGGCACCGCGACGGCCCATCGGCCACCGAACCGCAGTGCCGCGGGATCACGCTCGACGTTCACCAGTCCCGATGCCCACTGGCCGCCCATGCAGGCCGCCGGCTGGAGGTTCACCTGCCCATCTTGGCCGTTCGACACCACCGTCGCAGCCGGTGTCCGGTCACCAGCACGAGGTCCCCTGGTGCGCCCCCCCGCACCACCGTCGGATATGGTTCCCGTCAACACATGCGGACGTAGCGCAGCTGGTAGCGCATCACCTTGCCAAGGTGAGGGTCGCGGGTTCGAATCCCGTCGTCCGCTCGCACGACGCGCAGCCGTCCCAGCTGCCGCGACTCCTGGTGGAGTGGCCGAGAGGCGAGGCAACGGCCTGCAAAGCCGTCTACACGGGTTCAAATCCCGTCTCCACCTCCACGTCTCGACGTCATTCGCCGGCATTGCGCGGCGCCGGCCTCGCTCCGTGTCCGGCGCACGGCGCCCCAGTGCGACAATCACGCAGTGGACATGATCCGGCGACTGTGGGCCAGCAGCTACGCCCGGCTCGCCCTCTTCACCTCGGTGGCCACCGTCGTGGCGTACTCGATCGGCCTGATCACCCCCTACGTGGACCCGATCCCAGCTGCCATCACTGCGGCAGTGGCGACACGCGCCACCTTTCATCACGCGGCGAAGGAGACGGTCTTTCAGATCGTGGGTGCCCTCGCGGGTGCGGCCATCGCCCTGCTGATCGTGTCGGTTCTCGGCACGGGGCCGTTGGTGATCTTCCTGCTGGTCCTGTTGTGCTTCGCCCTGGCGCGCTGGCTGCGACTGGCGTCCCCCGAGGATTCACCCTTCGTCGCTGCCGGCATGGCTGTCACCGTCATCCTCGTCGTCGGCACGCACCTGACAACGGAGCTGGCCATCGAGAGGTTCACCGGTGTCGTCGTGGGCGCCCTGTGCGCCCTCGGTGCATCGGCCCTGACGGCGCCGAGCCGCGACACCCGCGTACTGCGTCAGGAGATCGACTCGCTCAAGGACGCCCTCGCCAGCCTCCTGACGATGATGTCCGAGGGGGTGCGCGCTCGGCCGGATCGCCAGACGGCCCGCCGGTGGCGCGAGGACGCCGTGGAGCTGCGCAACCAGACTCTCGGCCTCGCAGCCCGGTGGGACGAGCTGTCCCGAAATCACCGGTGGAGTCCGCGGATCGACCCGGACGACCTCGCCCTGCTCAAGCAGGATCTCGATGCCACCACGGTGATGTCCTCGAGACTGCTCACCATCGCTGCGGACCTCAGCAGCGCCACCACCCGCGAGGTCGAACCGCTGCCACCCGCTGCTGCATCGCCCCTGGCCGACCTCATGGCAATGGCAGCCGCCAACATCTCCGCCGAGGATCCCGCCACGTCGATCGGGCGCACCCAGGCCCACGAGGCGGTGCGAGTGGCCGACCAGACGGCCCAGATCGCCCTCATCGGGGGCATCGTGTCGAACCTCAACCGCATCAACCAGGCGGCGAGCGACGAGGACGTCACCGGTGAGATGCCGGCATCCGGGGCCACGTAGGCGGTGTCGGGCAACCGGCCGCGACCGTGTAGTCTCGTGCGAGTTCCGCGGGCGATTGGCGCAGGGGCTAGCGCGCTTCCTTGACACGGAAGAGGTCACAGGTTCGATTCCTGTATCGCCCACTCGGTCGTCGTATTGGCATTGGCCGTCACATCCACTCGGGTCCGTCAAATATCATCGAAGTACGGCGGAGACATGATTGCGCGTGGATGGTTGAAGTACACACGCTCATCGTGAGCTGGATGCTTCGGGTCCAACTTGGAAAACCAGGACCGTATTTCCGCAATTCGCGTGTCCCGATTTCCGGTGTCCCAGGTTTCATCAGCAACAGGGAAGCACTTCGTGCCGTCGTCACTCGCAGCGATACGCTCGCAGACGATCTCAAGCATCCGCGTTGAGTCCGCAATGCTGCGATCTAACACGCTTTGAATAGTTGCGGAGGTGGGAACCTCCCAGCGCTCCACGAGGTAGATCGCTCCATTGTCAATATCCTCGTCTATCTCATGCACTGTCACCCCATGATGCGTCCGCTGGTCACGGCAGACCACGGGTTGGCACCACAGGCCCCAACAGCCTCCATGCTCTGGAGGGGAAGGATGAATGTTGATCGCACCGTACGTTGCTTTTCGTAGATGATGCGCCTTGAGGATGATCCCGTTGTCATACGAGATGATGAGGTTGAAATCCACACCGTCCATCGCCGACAGAACCGCGGCCTTTGTCGATCTGTTGCCCATTTCCCAGTACAGAACGGTGGGGCTCTCAAAGTGCCTCTCGACGATGGCCGCAACCTCATCCCGCGTCCATGGGTTTGAAGTCAGCAGCAATAAGCGATATGCGCTCTTCACACGCTACCTCTCCACTGTGAATCAGATCAGGTGCTCACCATGAGCGCGCCCGTTGCACCCTTGACCGTATCCGGCCCCGTGTACGTGATCGTGTTTGCGATGCGGTTATTGGGACTGCTGGAACCTGCGAGGAGCATGGGAGCGAGGACGAACAACCCGAGCACCCCGTGCCCCACACTCGGTTGAGACGCCGAGATCAGGGAGATCATTCAAGCGGCCGCCTTGTCACATCAGGCGGTCGCCGGTGCTACCACGGGGGCCACCACGCTTCCACCAGCGACATCGGCGACTTCTTCATCCGACAACGCGCTCTCGTCAGGCATGGAGGATTCTTCCTGCGGCTCATCGCGCATGATTCAGCGTAGCGCGATCGGGCCTACTACGGGGCCTTCGACGACTCCCGGTCCCTCTTCCCCGCCACTCTGCGGATCACCCACAAGGCGAACACCACTACCCCGCCCAGGATCCAGATTCCCACCATGATGGAGCCCGCCAAGGCGAACCAATCGCCGGTCTCCTGCGTGAGAAGCAGGCCCGTGATGACGCGCAGCAGAATTGAACCTAATGCGGCCAGTGACCACCAGAAGCTGATCACCCCGGGACCGATGTGGGAGGCCGACTTCGAGACGCCGACGGCAACGAGGAGAAGCCACACACCCCAGGAGACCAGGCCCAAGACGCCACTGGCGGTTCCCGACACGCTGAACACCGTCCAACTGACCAAGGCCGACCCCATGAAGAGCAGGAAGCCCGCCCAGAACCAGAGCCAGTAGACCCGGGGCATGCCGCGCATTCTTGTTCCCTTCGCCGACTGGTCGCAGCCTAGGGATCAGACGTGTCAGTGTCAGGGCCTTGGTGCACTCCTCACCGGGGAACGGCTCGTGCGAGGACGCTCAGTCACGAGCCTGAGTCATCGGGGACCAGCACATGCCGCCCGGGATCCCCCCAGCCGAGTTCGTTGCGTGCCTGCACCTGCACGGCCGTGGCCTTCGTCGCCTTCGCCACCTTGACGGTGCACTGCAGTGTTATCACCTCGCAGGTTCCACGTGGCCTGCTCGACCCGTCCTGACCCGTGACAGTGGCGCGGTACTCCAGAACCGGAAGGGATCCGGTACCCGACGGTGCCTTCCAGGAGATCTTGACGGCGTCGCCCACGACCTGAGCAGTGACCTTTGTGGGCGCGGCGGGAACCGAGGGCACGATCGTGGTGTCGACCTGTGCACTGGCCTTGCCCTTCCCCACCGTGTTCTCCGCCACCACATCGATGCGCAGGTACTGACCGTCGCTGAAACCCGACAGGACGCACGTCGTCTCCGGGACCTCGACCGTGCAGGTCTGGGTGGGCGACGTCGACACCTTCGCGCCGGTGGCATCGGTCGCGTAGGCACGAGCCTCATAGGAGCGCACGTCATATCCGCCATCGAAGAGCGGCGGCTGCCACTCGATCCTGACGCTGCCCTCCCTCTCCTCGGCCTTGACGCCTCGGGGAGCAGACGGCGTGGACGGCTGCGGCTCGATCAGGGTGCGCGGGGTCGGCTTCCCCTCGCCGGCCGCGGTCACAGCCGCCACCTCGACCCAGTAGGGCTCGAAGTTGTCCAGTTCCGTCAGCACGCAGGCGAACTGCGACTCTGTCGGGTCCGCAGGCTGCGAGCACTTCGCGAGCAGCGTGCCGTCCTTCTCCTTGGACCACGCGCGCGCCACATACTTCGATACTGGTGAGCCACCGTCGGAGCTGGGTACCTGGCCGATCGCGGCAATCCGGTGGTCGCCAGACAGGAGGGTCACCCCGCGTGGCGACGTCGGCGGCCCCTCCTTAAGGGCCACGGCCACCCGCCCCGCAGTCTCCACCGAGTCGACCACCGTCGTGACCTCCACGGCTAGGTAGTACACGACTCCGGGCTTGAGGCCCTTGATGGTGCACCCGACCCGGCTCTCGGAGCCTGCCGCCGCAGGTCCGGGCCGGGCGGCGTTGACGCCCAGCACGCAACTGCCCTCCTCGGATCCCCCGGTCGCGGCATCCCAGGCCGAGGCCCGGTAGGACGTGATGGCCCGGCGACCATCGTCGACCGGGGGCTGCCAGGTGACGGCCATTGCCTTGCCGGAGGGTGACCCGGCGACATCCCGCACCTCGTCGGGAGGGTCGTAGAGGACAACCCGCACACGGGGCGTCGACGGCTGCCCGCGCCCTGCGGGCGTCACGGCGACGACGTCGACGAAGACGGGAACGTCCTCAAGGCCGACGATCGAGCAGATGCTGCCCTTGGTCGAGCAGGTGCCCAGCGACACCCCTCCCGTGGCGAGGGAGTACGCCGTGGCGATGTACTCGGAGATGGGCAGGCCGCCATCGGAGGCCGGGACGCGCCAGGCCACGTCGACGCGCGGACCGACCTGCACGGCCACGACCTCAGTGGGAATGTCGGGCGTCGTGGCCGTGGTGACCGCGACGCGGGGCGTGCTCGTGGTCGCCAGGCCGATGGCATTCGTCGCAGTGACGTCGATGTAGTAGGTCGAGCCGTTCGGCAGTGGTCCCACGACGCACTGGGTCGGCTTCGCGGTGGTCGGCTCGCAGGTGGCGATCGAATCCCCGTCGATCAGCGTGGAGTAGGCACGCACGACGTACCGGGTGATGCGGGACCCGCCGGTTGTCAGGGGCGCCCTCCACGAGACGGTCGCAAAGCCGTTACCACGCGCTGCAGCGACCGAAGTCGGGGCACCCGGTGCGCCGGCTGCCGTCACGCGCACCCGCGAGGATGACGTGCCCGTCCGCACCGCCGTCACTGCTGCGACGGACACGTAGTACTCGGTGGCATTGGTGAGCCCCGAGATC